>JAEZGU010000075.1 GCA_023416855.1 Bacillota bacterium | reverse complement strand
GAGATAAAGGTGCTGGAATTGGTGGAGGATTTTTTGGTTCAGGATGCGATGTTATAATAACCGGTACGCCAATAGTTATTGCTACAGGGGATATTGAAAAATATGCTCAAAATATTGGATATGGATATGCCGGAAGTGATTCAGGAATACTAAAGGATGAATTTGGAAATGATTTAGTTTATATTAGCATTAGCACATCAGGATTGTCTGAAGTAAATGTAGAAGTAGAGATAAATAAAGGTGAAGATTGGATTACAGTTACTAATGAAAGCTGTAAAACAAATGAGCGGGGCTTTTATGGAATTTTTACTTATAAAGATTATGATTATGGAAGATGTATATTGAGCAAACATAAATATGAAACATATACAGACTTGTATTATGTTTTTATGACCAGTAAAAATATTAACATTAAAGCAGAAATGTTTTTAGATAATATACCTCCTGCTGTTCAAGAAATATTTATTGAAAACAACGAAATATGCATACTTTTAGATTCTTTTGAGGATTTAGGCACAGTTTATCTAATACCAAAAACAAATACTATATATTCCAATAAAGAAGATCTTGATAATTTAGTCGGTGCAAAAAAAGCGGACTTATTTTGGTCTTTCAGTGCATATTTCCAATTATCCGAATTAAGCGGAGGCTATTACCAGGTCTATGTAGTTGATGGCGCAGAAAATGTATCAATTCCATATGAAATATATTATCATAAACCAAAGTCATCAACCTCTAATAATTATAGTAGTATAATAAGAAATGGTTCTGAAACAATTAGTATGCAATCACAATTTAACAGAGTAACTGGTAATGTGGAAACTAATATAAGCAAAAATATTTTTGAAAAACTATCTGATGAAAACATGACTGTTTCTATTCCACAAATTAAAGGTGCAAGCTCATATACATTATCTTTTACTAAGGAAGGTTTGTTTTCAACTAAAAAAGACATAAATATTGTAACGGAGACAGAATTAGGTACTATAGTTTTTCCTAAAGAAATGATTGTAGACATTCAAGGAGATGAAGCCGATAAAATACAATTAACTATACAAACTGCAAAAAAATCGGATTTACCTATAGAATTGCAAAATGAACTAAAGAATAAGCCTATTATTCAACTTTCACTTGCAGTAGATGGAAAACAAATTGCTTGGAACAACCCAAATACACCTGTAACAATATCAATTCCATATAGCCCTACTTCTGAAGAGCTTAATGACTTAGAGCATATTGTTATATGGTATATAGATGGAGATGGAAATATAGTTTCTGTACCTAATGGCCGTTATAACAAAGAAACTGGTAAAGTTACATTTACAACAACTCATTTCAGCAAGTATGCTGTAGCTCATGTAATAAAAACATTTGATGATATTAAAAATGTAGAATGGGCAAAAAAACCTATAGAGGTATTAGCATCAAAAGGAATAATAAAAGGTGTATCAGTAAATGAATATGCTCCACAAGAAAATATCAGTAGAGCAGATTTTCTGTATTATTTGGTAAGAACGCTGAATGTTGAAGTCAATGTAGATGAAAATTTTGATGATATTTTTAGTGATGCTTATTATTATAAAGAAATAGGGATTGCAAAAAAACTTGGTATCACCAATGGCACAGGGAATAATAAGTTTACACCTGACTCATATATTGATAGACAGGACATGATGGTACTTACAGAAAAAGCGTTGAGAATGGTGGGGAAATTGACAAATCAAGCAACAAGCTTAGAACTGGAAAAATACTCTGATAGATTTTTGATTTCTGAATATGCTGTAAATAGTATTGCATCATTAGTAAAGGAAGAATTAATTCAAGGAGCAGATAATAAAATTAACCCTACAGGTTTTACTACAAGGGCAGAAGCAGCTGTGTTTTTATATAGGATATTATCGTTGAATGACAATTAATGGTTATTTTAAACAAGCAGACATATTAAAAATATCACTGATATAATTATCAGTGATATTTTTAATATGTAACTTAGTGTGTATTATTGTTATGTAATGTGTTCGAAATAGTCTCGTATTATTTATTTTCTTCAAACAGAGCTTCAATTAAAGCTTTAACTTTTTCATTGCTTACTTTATAAATAATTTCTAATCCGTTTCTTTCACCGGTAATTATGCCATAGCTTCTAAGTTTAGATAGATGTTGTGATATTGTAGATTGAGGCATATTTAAACAATTTTGAATATTAGATACATTGCTACCATTACAGTTAATTAATCCATGTACTATACATAATCTAACGGGATGTGCTAAAGCCTTTAACATTTCTGCATATTCAATCATAATTTTATCATTATCTTTAAAAGTTTTCATAATAACCTCCATTATCAGGTACATTGTTATTATACATAAATTTATATTATTTAGCAATAAGTCTTTAACCCAAATTAGAACCTACAGACTAACTGTAGGTTCTAATACTGTTAATGTATTATTGTAAGTATTAAGATTTGCCACAGCACCTATTGGAATTGCCATTTTGTACACTCCATGACCAGAAGCTAAATTTGTCATAAGGGGTTTTCCTAATGGAACTAATACATTATTTATTATATCTTCATAAGTTGTATTATAATTAGCGTAACAACCTGCACATTCTCCCATTATAATTCCTTCACAATCTCTAAATTTGCCTGCATGTATTAGGTGTGCAATCAGTCTGTAAACACGGCTTGCTGCTTCATGAGTTTCTTCAATCAGTATAATTTTTCCGGTTGTATCAACCTCAAACGGTGTACCTAAGGAATCAACAAATGAAGTTAGATTACCTCCAACAATAGTACCTGTAACATTTCCTGGAACTCTGCTTATTAGTGGCATATCAGGTGGATTTTCAAGTCTTCTTGGTGAAGTCATTGTTGATGTGGCTGTAAAAAACTGATCGAAATTATATGCTGGCGTTGTAGGCCTAAAATCTATTAAAAGTAAGCTGTGAAAAGTAATTAAGTTTGATAATACATAAAGAGCATTCAAAAGTATTGTTATATCACTATACCCAGTTATAATTTTGGGATTGTTACTTATTATATCATAATCAAGATATGGAATAATATCAGAGACTCCTGTACCACCTCTTGTAGGTATGATTGCTCTTACATTAGGATTTAAAAACATATTCATCAAGTCAGATGCTCGCTCTGACGGGGTTGCAGCTACAATACCGGCATCGGAATATACATGTTCTCCCACTAAAACATTAAACCCCATTGTCTGTAGAGTTTGTATTCTTGCATCAATCGTTTCAGCATCACGTGGGCTGCCAAGTGTAACTATTCCAATTGTATCACCCGCTCGCAAAATAGGTGGTCTGATAGCCATATAATTCCTCCTATATATAATATCCGCTTTATTCTTTCATTTAATTAGTATATGAGGATATATAATATTTTGTTAACAATATTGAATGGAAGATAAGGAGGAAGTATGTATTTTTATATTTTGTTGATATTAAGTGCATATCGCTATATAATACATTAATACTAATTATTCTTTTTATGGGGAGTACAATATGGATGAGCAGAAAGTAAAGTCAAAGTCTGAACTAATAGCATCACTTTTAGTAATACTTGCAGGAATATGTTGGGGTATTATTGGAGTGTTCACAAGAAGTATGTCTAACCATGGCTTAAGCTCTATTCAAATAACTGCATCAAGATGTTTTGTAGTAGCTATTTGCTTAATAATTTATTTAACTGTTAAAGATAGAAAGAAATTAGTAATAGATATAAAGGATATATGGTATTTTGCCGGTACAGGAATAATAAGTATAATATTTTTTAATACATTCTATTTTATTACCATTAATAAAACGACATTATCTCTCGCATCAATTTTATTATATACAGCACCAAGCTTTGTAATGATTATGTCAACAATACTTTTTAAGGAAAAAGTTACTAAACAAAAATTGATTGCATTGTGTCTGGCCTTTTTAGGATGTGTATTTACTACAGGACTATTATCAAACAATAAAATCAATGTTTCTTTGATGGGTATCATTACCGGAGTTGCATCCGGATTTTTCTATGCACTTTATAGTATTTTTGGAAGCATTGCTTTAAAAAAATACCATCCAATGACTGTAACAGTATATACATTTATTGTTGCTTCTATTGCCATAATACCATTTTGTAATATCGGTCAGTTAATTAATTTATCACTGTATAACACCAATCTGTTGTTAAATATATTATTAATTGGGATTATATCGACCTTGATACCTTTTTTAGCATATACAAAAGGATTAGAAAGGTTAGAGGCAGGTAAAGCAGCGGTTGTAGCATTTGTTGAACCGATGGTTGCAACTTTTACAGGAATAGTTGTGTTTAAAGAAGTTTTAACTTATAAAAATGTAATTGGAATAATACTAATTTTTATAGCGATAGTTTTGTTAAACATAAAAATAAATAAAAATAACCAGACCACATATGGTCTGGATTTAGAATGATTACTAACTAATGATTTTCTTCCATCTCTGCAATTTCTTTTGTTTCATGTACTGTTCCATGTGGATGATTAGGCGGTGCATATAATGAGTATAGCTTTAATGGATCATTGCTCATGTTTATTAAGTTATGCCATTTACCTGCCGGTATAATGAATATATAATCATCATATACCATCTCTTGAAAATCCAATTCATCTTCATTGTCACCCATTAGCACAAGCCCTTGACCATGCTCAATTCGAATAAACTGATCAACATCATGGTGCATTTCTAAACCTATTTCTCCGCCTACAGGAATGCTCATTAATGTAAGCTGTAAATTATCTCCGGTCCACAAAGCTGTTCGGAAATCATCATTTTGTATGGTTGCTTCTTCAATGTTGATTACAAAAGGTTCCGGGCCATAATCCCTTAATTCAAGCATTCCGTTATCTTGAGCGTAGTTAATGTAATCATTCATTTCGTTAATCATAGGCATGTAAGGATTAACATATTTGTTCATTAAATATGGATTAAAAATTGGTGGTTTATAATTATAGCATGGATATCTATTATAACCATTGTTCATCATATCATGGTTATACAAAGGGTGATTATTGTAATATGGGTTTTGATAAGCGTTATTGTACAAAGTTTACTCATTCCTTTCTATTATATATCATAATATCTTATGTTATATAAACTGAAAGGTGAGATAATGATTTGTTATTTTAATTGATTTATTGTTCATCAATTTCATCTGTCAAACGTGGTATGGGATGAGAGTAAAGCAATTGAATTATTACGTAACTATTTAACTGATTTTTCATAATATACTATATATGAATACAGGAGGATAGTATGTACAATAACTATAAATGCAATTATTTAAAAAATGACTTATTTAACAATAAACAACGTAGAGCGGCAGCCTTTATATCAGGAGGACCATTAGCACCGGATATAAAAGGTACAGTAATATTTTTGGATGTTCAAGATGGAACTGAGGTATTTGCAGAATTGCTTGGCTTGCCTCCTTACAGACCTGCCAATAACGAAGGTAAACCTATAGGTCCATTTGGTTTTCACATTCATGAAAATGGTACATGTGAAGTAGGAAATGAAGATGAACCGTTTACAGCAGCAGGTGAACATTATAATCCTCATAATCAACCACACGGAAATCATGCTGGAGACTTCCCGGTATTATTTTCTAATGACGGTTATGCAAGGACATCTTTTTTTACAGATAAATTCAATGTTTCGGACATAATTGGAAAAGCAATTATTTTACACCAAAATCCTGATGATTACAGATCACAACCATCAGGAGATGCAGGCAAGAGATTGGCTTGTGGGATTATAAGAGAGATAGTTTCTCAGTAAAGAAGGGGCGTATTAGCCCCTTTTGATTTATTTATTAACAGGATGGGTGCCATCCTATTGTTTTGTATGGAATTGTAAATACTACAATTCCTGTGGAGTATGGAGCTATGTCGTATTGTTGGTAGTATATGGACAGGCCTTTTGGTGTGAGATAATAATTATCTTCATCGAAATTCTTGATAATTAATCCTTCATAATCTTCAAAGTATATACCCGGATTATCTTTTAGTCTTACATCTGCTTGTTTTATCATTTCAAATGTAAGATTGCGTCTATAATCAGAGCCTTTTTTGAAATAGCAATAAATAGGTATCCTTGTGCCTCTGACTAATTCGAATGTATCAGAGCTTCTTAGTGTCATACCGTGTGCTCCACCGGTATACTCATATTTGTCATAATAATAGCTTAAAAAGCAATTATCATTATAAGTAATTATATATTCCATATAAGCTTCATAACCGTGGAATGGGTAGTCATTTTCTTGTGATTCTTTGTAGTAGCTAACTGCTTGACTATATAAAAAATCTGAAACATATCTGTGATATTCATTAACCTCTATAGCTATTTGATTATTTATCAATGCTTGTGCATCAGGATTATTATAAAGCTTTATTACCGGATATTTAATTGTAAGCTTCATAACATCAACATCGTCATATCTGTAAGTTTTCTCGAAATTTTGCATTATTATTTCAGCTTTTTTTGATTTATTCATTTAAATCCCTCCTGCATTATACTATGCAGATATTTAATAAAGGTACGAATGCAAAATATTACATATTATGGTAGATAGTTTCTTAAAAGTAAAGTATAATAGTGGTGGAATTGTTTATAAAATTGGGGGTTATTATGATTAAAAAAATATTAGCATTGATATTGTGTATTAGTTTATTAATTACAGCATGTACTAAGAAAAATGATGTTGAGATTAATCAACCTGTTGAAGTTGAGCAGGAATATGATGAGAACAAATATGAGCTTACTGCAATTAAATCAGATAAGCAGGGTATTGATAATTCTTCAGGGTTTCAATTGGTCAGTAAAGATAACATAAATGTTAATTATGTTAGAGAGAATCTTCAAATAATACCAGAAGAAGATTTTAAAGTTGAAGAAATCTCCAATACAGTTGTTAACATAATACCATTAAACAGCCTAGCAAATGATAAAATTTATCAATTTAAACTAAATGATGAGCAATACGAATATTCATGGGCTTTTCAAACTAAGAAAGAATTTAAAGTTGAAAGCACAATACCTGCAAATGATAGCAACTATGTTCCTGTCAATACAGGCATAGAAATGTATTTTTCTTTAGCAGATTTTGAAGATATTAATAAATATTTTGAAATTAAGCCTGAAGCAAAAGGAAGATTTATTATAAATGATAACTCTGTTATTTTTGCTCCTGAAAAGTTGGCTAACAATACAAAATATACAGTTACTATAAAAAAAGGTTTTGGATTAAATGATGGTAGTGAAAAGCTAAAAGAAGATTATGTATTTACTTTTACCACTGAAAGCAATCAAAATACTAAAATTTATTTTGACAACCCTCTAATTAATATAACTGAAAGTAATGCAAAGGTAGTAGGGGCATATATAAACAGTCAGTATAGGGACAAAGAATTTGTAATAAATATATATGAATATAAGGGTGAGGATAAATTTGCTTACGATGTTAAGCAATATGCTGAAACAGGCAAATATCCGGAAAATATTAAAGAAGATAGTAACTTAGTCAATATAAGTAAAATAAATCAAAAACCATATGTAGATGAAGAATATTCTTATCGACCTAAAGCAATTTTTGAATTACCTGATGAACTGAAAAAGGGTTATTATATTTTGGAGTTCAATGTTGAAGATATAAGCTCATATTTATTTATGCAAATAAATGATATGCTTATTTACAACACGTTTTTTGAAGAGCAAATTTTTGTATTTGCAGGCGATAGCATGAATAGCAAAGGTATAAAAAATGCGGTAGTATTTTTAAATGATGAGAAAATTGGAGCCACCGATGAAAATGGAATGCTAACAGTAAACAAAAAGGCAAAGGATTATAAAACAGTATTCATGAGAATTGAAGCTGATGGCTACAATGATTTTATTTATGCAGACAGTAATGTGTTTCAATACTATTATCATAGAAATTTAAGTGAAGAGGGAAAATATTTTAGGTATTTGGATACTGATAGACCTGTATACCTACCTACGGATACTATAAATATATGGGGATTTGCAAGGTATAGGTATGAGGGCTCAGTAAACAGTGTTAGGATTGACCTTGTTGAAACATTGACAGGATTAGTAATTGACAGTAAGGATGTGAAGTTAACAGAGGTTGGAACTTATGCAGCTCAATTTGAATTAAAAAATGTAACTTCAGGAGGACTGCGCATTGAAGTGTATGATAACGACATACTAATTCATACTAAATATGTAGAAGTGAGAAAATACATTAAACCATTGTACACAATAAGTGGGGATTTAAGTAAGAAAATTGTGTACAGCGGTGATGATTTAAACTATAAGATTAATGCGAACTTTTTTGACGGAAATCCGGTTCCCAATTTAAGTGTTAGATTAAATACGTATGGTTACCGTGATTACGGTTTTGTTGAATATCAAAGCATGAACGAAGAAATAAAATTAAATGAAAACGGGGAGAAAATAGCAAATATAAACACTGTGGTGAAAAGTAGAAGCTGGCGGCCTGTATATATAGAAATAAGCAGCTATAATGATGAAGCAGAAGACATGCCGGTAAATATTCGTGATAATATTAGAGTATTTCCCAAAAAGAAAATGCTTGAAATAATTAATAATACAGATAATCCCACATCAGTGGATATATTATTGCACGAATTAGTAATAAATGATTACAATGCAGAATATATAAATGATTTCAGTTTGTTAAGGGGAAATCCATTAGACGATGTTATAAATGTAAAAATAATTGAAATTCATTATGAGAAAATAAAGGTAGGGGAATATTACGACTTTATTAATAAAACAAACCAAGTAATTTATGATTATAACAAAATTGAAAATATAGTTTATCAAGAGAATATAAATACCACTAAAGGCATAGCTAATATAGAAATTCCAAATTTTGACGAAAATAGAAGCTACAGAGTTATTGCATCGTATTTTGATGAAATAAATGAAACAATCGAGGAAGAAACTAATATATATGGAAGATTTAGACGATATGGATTGGCCAGATACAGCATAGAAAAA
>JAEZGU010000049.1 GCA_023416855.1 Bacillota bacterium | reverse complement strand
TCCACAAGTGTGTCGATCCCATCACTATCCCGTTCTCTGAATCCGTTGAGGATGTTGAGCATTTTCTCAGGACTCATGGGATATAATTCAACTGAATTATACTCTATAGAAACATTTTTCAAACCGCTTTTCTCAAGGAACTCCATAAGGGAAAGTACCAGACGTCCGGCCCCAAAGCCTGTCTCACCGATTATAAAACGGTTTTTCGATTCTATCGCCCTAGAAATTCGCTCAATGAGATTATTATTCCTAAAATATATCTGCTGCGCTTCATCCAACGCGTTAACAACATCAAAATAACGATCATCAAACTGCTCATTTACAAGATAATCCGGTATTAACATAAATAATATATTCCTTTTACATATTGTTTATATAGTATTTCCACTGTCCCCATATGATTTAAGAGATACGGGTTATTTTTCTCTATAATTCTACATTATTATGTTAGCTTAATCAAATTTAACAGCAATCAATAAGTTGTTATCTCTAAAAAGTGATTCATTATGTTATACTAAATAAATAATGTTTTTTTAAGGAGAACTAAATGATTTCAAATAAACTTGACACACCCGGTAATAGCGCTCAAAAGTCTATACGTATTCAGGGTCATGAATATAAACTATATTCTGGAACTATTGTTGATTTTCAAAAAGAAAGCTCTTCCTTGGGTAATATTTTAGAATCAAAAGAATTATTATCGAAATATCACCCTGAAGTATTAAAGTTAAGTATCCTCGCAAAACCCCTTCAGTTAGCAGAACTAACAGAGGTTGACTTTAAAAATTCAGAAAAGAGACTTTACTATTTTTATCAGACATTAAACAAGCTTAAGAACTTTGCAAATTCAAATAGCGAGTTAAATGGCAGCATAGCTCTTCATGGCAGAATTATCAAACCTGAAGTAGTTGACGGCATTAAAACGTCGTTTGTTGCAGCCATTAATGACAATTTTAATACACCTCTGGCAATTTCTGAACTAATACAAGTATTTAAGTACGCAAACGCTTTGCTAAGTAATGCTAATGAGAATCCTCTTCACAAGCTTACAACACTGAATAAATTATACAAAAATATATTAACTGTATCAAATTTATTGGGTATATTCCTGGAAGAGCCCGAAATATTCATTTTAGAAATGAAAGAAAAATATATAAAGCTCAACAATATTGATATTACAGAAGTTAAAGAACTAATCAAGCTAAGACAAGAGGCTAAGTCCGATAAAAACTATGAATTGTCAGATGAATTAAAAGCAAAACTTGATGAAAAAGGTATTATTGTTCACGACTCATCCTATGGCTCTGAATGGGACATTAAAGAATTATTTGTTTGATATATCAAAAACCTCGACCAATTAATCTGGTCGAGGTTTTGCATTCCTAACAACTATGATATCAACTTTATCAACTCTCCCAATTCTAGTGACAAGGTATTTGCACGTACAAATTTATTATCTTTTAAGGCCAATTCTATTTTGGTTTCAAGCATTTTTTTCTTTTGTTCAATTTCTAAATAGTCCTTATCAAAATGGCTGGCATATATCATCATTCTGAATTTTCTAATGCTAATTTTTCTAATGGACTTATCCTCAATGATTAAAACATAATCCATACAGTTTGCTATAGTATAAAAATCATGAGAAATCATCAGAACGGCGCCTTTATAGTTTTCAACGGCTTTTTCCAATGCTATTTGTGAATATGTGTCTAAATGACTTGTCGGTTCATCAAGAAGCAATATGTTTGCTTTCCTTGAAGAAACTTTGGCCAATTGAAGCATATTTTTTTCTCCCCCAGACAAAGCTCCTATCTTTTGATGAACAATCTCTCCTTCGAAACCATAGTCTGCAAGATAGGCTCTAATCTCATCATAGGTTTTAAATCCTGCGTCGAAGAATTCTTCAAATATCGTATTAGATTCATTCAGCATCTCGCCCTGATGCTGAGATAAATAAGCCACCTTAGCATTATCGTTTATTTTAATTGCATCATTATTATTTTTAAAGATTTCTCGGAGCAAAGTCGTTTTTCCAGTACCGTTTGAACCAACAAGGGCTACTTTATCAGTAGATTTTATCTCAAAGTTAACTTTATCTAAAAGCAATTCATCAAAGGAAATGCTGTAATTATTGACTTTTAAAATGATATCGTCCTCTATTTCATTCTCAATATCAAAACTGATCTTAGGTTGCTTAATGTCTACAAACGGCGCTTTAATTTTACGTGCCTCTAATCTCTCCAGATATTTAACTCTTGCTTTTAGAGCTTTGCCCCTGGAGGCATCGGCATTAAAAGTTGCTATTTTTCTAAGATTAATAACTACGCTCTCATTTCTCTCTATTTCTTCATTCTCCGCAGCAGTAATTTCTTGTAACTCAATTTTAGATTGAAGTAATGAGAAGTTATAATCGATATAGCTTCCATTAAACTCTTGGAGTTCCATGTTTTCAAGGTGAATAATTTTGTTGAAACAGTGGTTCAATAAATATCTATTGTGTGTAATAACCAGCATTATTCCTTTATGAGAATTAATCAGATTTGTAAGCGAATTCAGATTCTCGAAATCTAAGAACACCTCCGGTTCGTCCATTATCATTAGCTCCGGACTGCTAAGCATTTCCCTGATCACTTGAATAAGTTTAAATTCCCCGCCACTAAGTTCAGATACCTTAAGATTTTTAAGTTTGGCTAGGTCTGCAAGATTTAGTTTCTTATTTACATTGCTTTCAAAATCATCCCCACCAATTGAGTCAAATGAGTCTAAGGCCAGTTGATATTTTTCAAGTAACGGATCGATATCCGAAGCTGTTACCATTTCAGTACAGATAGATGTTATTTCATTTTGTATCTTATTATATTGTTCTAATAAATATTCGAAAACGGTATTTTCTTTATTTTTGTCTAGCTGTGAGAACTGACTTACATACCCGATCCTACAAGTTGGATCCTTCTCTATCATACCATCAAATATATATCTATCCGGATTCATCAGCATATCTATCAATGTACTTTTTCCGCTGCCGCTTGTTCCAATAAAAGCGCAATGCTGACCCGCTTCTAATGTGAAAGAAATATTGTTGTATAAATCTTTTTGCGGAAATGAGTAGGATAAATTTTCAACTCTTATCATAGTATTACCTTTCTTTATAAACAAAGAAGAGCCTATTTAATAAGCTCTTTCTATATAATCTTCCCTATTTGCAATTGAATAATATGTAGTTAGCAAAATTGATTTTTATGTTAAGTTTAACTTTGACAGAATAACAGATTTTGCAACTAATATCAAACAATATTTTTTTGATTGTATTAAAGCTTTTATGTTTTAAAGCTTTTATTGTTTTGCTGCTATTTTGCTATTTAAGGTATGCTCCCAACGCATTTAATAACCCTCGGTCAAGCTTATTCTTCCCGTAAACTTCATAGTCTATATCCAATCTTCCGGTGTCCAGAAATTTTGCCCAATAGCACCAGGGCAGTTTATACTCTGCCAGTGCACCCGCCGCATCCTTCGTATAATCATAAGA
>JAEZGU010000029.1 GCA_023416855.1 Bacillota bacterium | reverse complement strand
ACGGACCTGAACCGTGCGCGTCTGCCAATTCCGCCATATCCGCTTGTCGTCATTGAATTATATTAGCATATTATTAGTATTTTTGCAATAAAAAATTCCCCTTTATATAAAGGGGAACAGATTAATTACTTATCTTTTACAACATTTCTACTTTGTACTTTTTACTTAATTCTTCTTTTTTATTGTTATATACTATTTCTTGTTTTTCCATGAAACAACTGTCTTTTACTTCTTGTTGTACTTCTTCAAAAGATGCACTTTCTTTAGGACTGTGTTCTGTAAGCTTAATAATATGATATCCAAATTGAGTTTTTACTGGTCCACTTACTTCCCCAACTTGCATTGAAAATACTACTTCCTCAAATTCAGGTACCATTTGGCCTTTGCCAAATTGTCCAAGTGATCCACCTGATTGTTTTGATGGACAACTTGAAAATTCTTGTGCAGCTTCTTCAAAAGATAATCCTTCATTAATTTGTTTTAAAATTTCAGTGGCCTTTTCTTCACTGTCCACAAGTATATGACTTGCTTTCACCATTTCATCGGTAACGAAATCTTCTTTGTGTTTTTCATAATATTCTTTTAATTCTTCATCAGATACAGTTATTTCATTAAACATTTTTCTTAAGTTGTATTGTTGAAGCATAGATTTTTTCATGTTGTTCATAACTTCCACAAACTCTTCATCTTTATCTAAATTTTTCTCTACTGCATCAGTATACATTAATTCATGCATTATCAACTCATCGATTAACCTTTTTCTTCCTTCTGGCCCTTGAAAATAAGCTGCATTTTGTCCTAAATTTTTCATTAATGCCTGCAAATCTGATTCTTTGATTTCATTACCGTTTACTACGGCTAAAGTTCTATTTTCCATATTTACTCCTATTTTAATTTTTTTAGATTTTACTACAAAAAATGAAAAATGGGATAGGTTATACCCCACTGTCTCATCTTTTACTCTTCTTCTTCCATGAACTCTAATAAATTAGCTAATTCAGTGATGCATTTGTCTTCATCTGAACCTTTTGTGATGATGATTAGCTCGTCACCCTTCATTGCGCCAAGAGCCATAATGCTAATTATGCTTTTTCCATTAGCTTCTTGCATTCCTTTTTTGATTATAATTTCACTGTCAAAATTTCTTGCTTTTTTTACAAATATTGCTGCGGGTCTGGCATGCAGCCCTATTTTATTTTTTAATACTACTTTTTGTGATCTCATTTTTACACCTCTTTTTCATGCTCTAAATCATTTGCAATTTCTTCTATTTTTCTTAATCTATGATTAACACCTGATTTTCCAAGGGGTGGATTTAACATTTCACCCAGTTCTTTTAAGCTTGCATTTGTATGTTTTAATCTCAGGTAAGCCAGCTCCTTTAAATGGTCAGGAAGTTTATCGATAACTTTATGTTTTTTTAAAACTTTTATGCTATTTATCTGCCTCATTGAAGTATCAACTATTTTGTCAAGATTTGCCGTCTCACAGTTTATTACCCTGTTTATTTGATTTCTTGTTTCTTTAACAGCTCTTACGTTTTCAAATTCCAATACTGCGTTATTTGCTCCAAGGAGCGCTAACAGATCAGATATCTGTTCGCTTTCTTTTATGTAAGTAACAAAATTGTTTTTTCTAAATAATGTTTTTGCGGTTATTCCATAATCTTTTAGCAATAGGCTGATACCTTTGCTGTGATTTTCTCTATTACTTACAAACACTGCATGGTATGACTTTTCAGGATCGCTTACTGAACCACAACCCATAAATGTACCTCTTAAATATGCTCTTTTACATTCATCGTTAATGATTAAATCTCTTGGAACACCAAAGTCAAATTCTACAAAGTTAAAGTTATTATTGTTTGCTATTTTTGTTTCTATTAAAAAGTTTTTTGCATACTTGTCTTCAATATTGATAACATAATTGTTTCTTTTTTTTAACCTATTTGTTTTTTCTACACTAACTTGTGTTGATATATCAAATACGATTTTTAATAGTTTAAATATTCGTCTTGCCACTGCTGCATTTTCTGTTGAAAATTCAATTTCAAATTTATTAAATCCTTTTAGACTTATATAGCCCATTGTTCTTAATAAAGCTGCGATTTCAGCTTTATTACTTAATAAATCTGTAATTTCCGTTCTTGATAACTCATCCTTTATTTTTGAAGAAAAAGTCATATCATCACCTTACTTGTAAGAATGAAATTTAATATCTTCAATAGCTTTCCTAATAATTTTCCTTTCATCATCATAACGAGCAATTATCAAAGTTCTTTCAAACGGAAGAAATTTTGCTTCTACAAAACCTTCGTTTTTCTGAGCAGTACAATTCATGTTATGCGCCATCATCAAATACCAATGGACTTCTTTACATATATGAATTCTGTCCAAGTAGCAGGTACGATTAAATTCGTAATTTATTTTGCCAAGATATTTAATTGTAGTAACCTTCGCTTTGGTTTCTTCATAAACTTCTCGCAAAGCGGTTTCCTCTAATGACTCGTTTTCTTCAACTCTACCTTTTGGTAGTACCCAATCTCCGTTAAATTTTTTTAACATTAATATACTATTTTTGAAAAAAACGATTCCGCCTGAACTAACTTCCTGAATCATGTTTGACCTGCCATTTCAATATTGTATTTTATATAATAACATAATATATAAAAAAATCAAACATATATTTACAGTGTACAATAAAAATGATTACTTTACAACTGATTTATTCTTCAATTGGCGGTCTCTCCCCATAATACTGATAATAATCAACTCTTACATCACCATTAAATAGTTTTCTTTTTCTGTCTGCTTTTCTACCAAAATCCTTTTCAAACGTCTCAACAGAAGTGATAATGTAACAAGACCAAGTTCTATCCTTTCCAAAAACTCTTCCCAATCTTTTATGTATTTGTTGAATTTCTTCAATCTCACCTATCCTATCTCCGTATGGGGGATTTGTAATTAAAACTCCATAAGAACACATAGGTTCAATTATTTTATTAATGTCTTTGACAAAAAACTCAATACAGTCATCCACACCGGCTTCTATAGCATTCTGTTGTGCTATCTTAATTGCCCTTGGATTTATATCGGATGCATATATTTTTAAGTCGCTATCAAAGTTTATGTTTTTTCTTGCTTCAATTTTCGCATTTTTCCAATATTCTTCTTTTATAGCTTTCCAATCCATTGAAGCGAAGTTTCGATAAAGTCCCGGTGCAATGTTTCTACCTATTAACGCAGCCTCAATAGCTATTGTACCTGAACCACAAAGCGGATCATACAACACTCTATCTTTATTCCAATAGCTTAATTTTACCAATGCAGCTGCCATAGTTTCCTTCAATGGAGCTTCTATTGATTTTTCTCTATAACCTCTTTTAAATAAACCTTCTCTTGCGCCGGTCGTATCTATAGATACTGTTGCAACATCCTTATGTATAGATATAAGGATTGTATACTCTGCTCCTGTTTCAGGCATCCAATCAACACTATAATGTTCACATAATTTTTTAGAAACTGCTTTTTTTACAATTGCTTGACAATCAGGTGTACTATAAAGAGTTGATTTAACACTTTTTCCTTTAACGGTAAATTTTCCGTGCTTGTCAATCCAATTTTCCCATGGTAATTCATAAGTTTTGTCAAAAAGTTCTTCAAAACTATATGCTTCAAACTGCCCCATTACTAACATAACTCTATCAGCACATCTTAAATTTATGTTTGTTTTTGGGATGTCTTTTATTTCTGCATCAAAGTACATCCATCCGTTATCTGTTGTGACATTTTGATATCCTAAATCATTTAATTCTCTTTTAACTATGGCTTCTATGCCAAAGGCAGATATTGCAGCTAATCTAATTTTTTCCATTCTAATCCTTTCTTACTCTGTAATTCCGTATTTTTCAATTTTATAATACAACGTAGCACGAGGTATTTTCAATCGTTTTGCTGCTTCCGATTTATTGAAATTTAACTCCCTTAGAGTGTTTTGTATAATTCTTTTCTCGATTTTTTCCAGATATTCATCTAAGCCGGTTTCATATTGCTTTATCTGACTTACATTAATAACTTTATTGATTTCATCCACTTCTATTTTTTGCATATATGTAGGCAAAAAATCTTTTTCTATTTTATCTTTTCCATTTTGATGAGCATAAATTATTGATCTTTGAATTACATTTCTTAATTCTCTCACATTGCCTTCCCAATTATATTCGGAAAAAATATTTAATATATCATCAGGTATTTCAATAATACTTATACCTTGTTCCATACAAAATTCCTGTAAAAATTTATTAGCTAATAAAACAATATCACCTTTTCTCTCTCTTAAAGGAGGAATATTAACCTGAAAAACATCCAACCTATAATAAAGATCATTCCTAAACTTATTCTCACCAATGAGTGCTCTAATGTCCTTATTTGTTGCAGATATTATTCTTACGTCAATTTTACGTGTTTTATTGCCACCTATCCTTGTTACAACGCCTTCTTCTAATATACGCAATAGTTTAGGCTGCATTTCAAGAGGCATATCTGCTATTTCGTCTAAAAAAAGAGTTCCTCCCTCAGCTTCCTCAAATTTACCTTTTTTCCCTTCACTTTTTGCCCCGGTAAATGCTCCCGGTTCATAACCAAACAACTCGCTTTCAAAAAGCTCCTTAGGTATTGCACTACAATTGATAGGAATAAACTTACCCTTTCGTCCGCTTTCATAATGAATTGCTTTTGCAAACAGTTCCTTACCAGTTCCACTTTCGCCCTTGAGCAATATATTTAAAGGTGATTTAGATATATTTTTGCATAAATTTATTATTTGTATAAAATTAGCGTTGTTGCTTATTATTTTAGAAAAATATGCTTCACCGGAGGTTGATATTTTTGAGTATTCTTTTTCAAGCTTTAATAAATTCGTTTGAGTTTTATTTAATAATTCACTTAGCTTAACTATTTCTGTTATATCGCGATCTCTTGCCAATCCTCCAATCATGTTACCTTGCTTATCATGAAGAGGTACTGCACTAGAAACAACATAACTGTTTTCTCTTGGATTATTATATATATTGTGATAAGAAATTTTCTTTTCAAGCACTTTTAATAACAATGCATTAGGAAAAAAATCTTTTATATCACTATCTATTATATCCCTTTTAGACACATCAAAATACTCTTCCGCAGTAGAGTTAAAGAATATTACCTTACCCTCCATATCAACAACTGTTATGGAGTCAGGTATGTTGTCTAATATATATTCAAATATTCCTCTTTCTCTCTCTTTAAAATAGTTTTCGGAAAACATCAGAACCCCCTAAAACAATGAACATCTATTGCTCGAAATAGTTTTCTATGAATAAATCTTGTAGGTTCCAGAATTTTTTAAAGCTTTCATACTCTTGCTCTGCATTCTTATTTGCTTTCCCGGTCTTAACAGCTCTAATAAGGATGTTTTTGGGTGTATGCTCCATAGCTATAAACTCCATCAATTGAACCTTGTATCCTTTTGTTTCAAGGAATAAGCCTCTCAGTGAATCTGTAACCAATGAAGAAACTCTTTCCTTAATTAAGCCGTGCTTCAACATTGGCTCTAAGTCAGTATTTGCAATTTTATCATAAAACTCATGCTGGCAGCATGGAACAGATAATATAATATCTGTATTCCATTTAATTGCCTTTACTAAGGCAGCATCTGTTGCGGTGTTGCAAGCATGTAGTGTAACAATCATATCTATTTTATTTGTATATTGAAAGTTTTGTATATCACCATATATAAACTCTAAATTGTAATAATTTAATTTTTTTGACACTTCATTACAATAATTTATTACCTCTTCTTTTAAATCTAAACCAATTATTTTTACCTTAACATTTTTTATATAATAAAAGTAATAGTATAAAGCAAAAGTTAAATATGCCTTGCCACATCCAAAATCTATAATCATAAAATCATCCTTTATAGTCTTACCTTTTAAAGAATCATCAACTATTTCCAAAAATTTATTTATCTGTTTAAATTTATCGTATCTTTTTGTATAAACCTGACCTTGTTTGTTCATAACTCCAAGAAGTTCTAAGAAATCACATGGCTCATTTTCATTAATTATATATTGCTTTTTCTTGTTATGTTCTTCTATTGATAGCTTTTTGGAAGGTTGTTTTTCTGAAACTTTAATACTTCCTTTTTTGCTGACTATTATTTGATAATCTGCATCTGAAGTAAATAAATTTATATTTTTATATCCATCTATTATTAAATTAATTATTTCATCTTTGGCTTCATCATATGAATAGTTTTCATGGAAAGCTAATTTGTCTGTAAATTTTTCAAACTGTATAATATTCTTATTTTTAATATTGATAGGTCTTATTGTAATTTTGTTATAAGGATTATCTGATTTATTTTTAGGCGTTGTAAATATACCATATATAAATTTGTTTTCTTCAAAGCTATTATTAACTATTTCATGTATGTTCAAATATACCACCTCTAATGGAAAATAGAATTTCCCTGATTAGTAATAGATTCTGTAGATTAAGCGATAGAAAAGCAATTGTAAACCAATCACTATTCTATCGCCTATCAATTGCTACTTATAGCTGCTCTTTAATTGCACTATTCGGTTAAATACCAAATTATCTTTTGTTGTATCCTGGTCAATTATAAAAAATCCATGTCTTAGGAATTGGAATCTATCTCCTACTTTGTTTTCTTTCAAGGTAGGCTCAACTTTACAATTATTTAAAACTATTTTTGAATTAGGATTCAATTTTTCTAAAAAGTTAGATTTATCAAAATCTTCATCATCCATCATATAATCATATAGCCTTACTTCAGCATCAGTACAATGCTTTGCAGAAACCCAATGTATTGTTCCTTTAACCTTTCTGCCTGTAAAGCCTGAACCACTTTTTGTTTCAGGATCATATGTACAATGTACTTCGACAACTTTCCCATTTTCATCCTTTATGAAATTTTCGCATTTGACGAAATATGCATTTCGAAGTCGAACTTCATTGCCTGGGAAAAGACGATAGTATTTTTTTGGCGGCTCTTCCATGAAGTCATCTCTTTCAATATACAACTCCTTACAAAATGGAATCATACGGCTTCCCATTTCAGGATTATCAGGGTTGTTTTCTGCTTCCATATACTCAATTTTATCATCAGGATAATTTGTTATAACTAACTTAATAGGGTCTAAAACAGCCATTGTTCTTGGTGCTTTTAAACTTAAATCATCTCTAATGGCAAATTCAAGCATTGCAATATCTACAACACTCTGAGCCTTGGAAACACCTATTGCTTCACAGAAATTTTGAATTGATTCAGGAGTGAATCCTCTTCTTCTAAGAGCTGCAACTGTCGGCATACGTGGATCATCCCATCCATCAACATATCCTTCTTCAACCATTTTCTTTAAATATCTTTTTCCCATCATTGTTTTGGATAAAAATAACTTTGCAAACTCAATTTGTTTTGTAGGAGCTTTTTTGAAATCATCAATATTACTTAAAACCCAATCATAAAAAGGTCTATGATCCTCAAATTCTAATGTACATACTGAATGAGTTATTCCTTCAATTGCATCTTCTATTGGATGAGCATAGTCATACATAGGATAAATGCACCATTTGTCTCCTGTATTATGATGTGATTCATGCAATATTCTATAAATTACTGGATCTCTCATATTGATATTTGGACTTGTCATATCTATTTTAGCTCTTAGAACCTTTTCGCCATTAGCAAATTGACCATTTTTCATTTTCGCAAACAGCTCTAAATTCTCCTCTATAGATCTATTTCTATAAGGACTTTCTTTTCCTGGTTCAGTTAATGTTCCTCTATATTCTTTAATTTCTTCTGCAGATAAATCATCAACAAAAGCGAGACCTTTATTAATCAACTCAACAGCATAATCATACATTTGATCAAAATAATCGGAAGCATAAAAAATTCTTTCCTCCCAATCGGGGCAAAGCCATTTAACATCTTCTATAATAGACTCTACAAATGATATATCTTCTTTTGTAGGATTAGTATCATCAAATCTTAAATTAAAAATCCCATTATTTTTCTTAGCTAAACTATAATTTAAGCAAATTGATTTTGCGTGACCTACATGAAGATAACCATTAGGCTCCGGAGGAAATCTTGTCTGTACCCTGTTTCCATATGTACCATTTTCAAGGTCTTCATTAATAATTTTTTGAATAAAATTAACCGATTCCCTGTTTTCGATTTCGCTCATTTCTTTCCTCCTAATTTATGTGATTTCAATGTTACAGACAACCTATTGTCCGCATTTTAAATAAAACAGTATATTTCTTTTCATTATATATAATGAAATTATTATTTTCAAGCTAAATATTCCAATATAATTATTATATCCCAAGTTTATATAAAAAACAAACCGCTACAAAATAAAAAATCTGCAAAATGCAGATTTTAAATGGAACGACACAGTGGTCGTTCCCTATTTATTGATAATCGTAGAAACCCTTGCCTGTTTTTCTTCCTAACAAGTTCGCTCTAACCATTTTTCTTAATAATGGATGAGGTCTATATTTAGGATCACCAAATTCATTATATAGAACTTCCATGATAACAAGACATACATCAAGACCAACCAAGTCTCCCAATTCTAATGGTCCCATTGGATGATTAGCACCTAATTTCATAGCTGCATCAATTTCTTCTTTTGAAGCAACTCCATCTGCTAATATGCCAATACCTTCATTTATTAATGGTATTAATATTCTATTTACAACAAATCCCGGAGCTTCTTCTACACTTACTGGTGTTTTGCCTATTTTTTGAGATAATTCAAATATTACATCATGAACTTCTTGAGAAGTAAGTTTACCTTTTATGATTTCAATTAATTTCATAACAGGAACGGGATTAAAGAAATGCATACCTATTACATTTTCAGGTCTATTTGTTTTAGCAGCAATTTCAGTAATTGATAATGAAGACGTATTTGTAGTTAAAATTGCAGTTTCTTTAGCAATTTTTTCTATTTCACCAAAAATAACGTGTTTTGTAGCCATGTCTTCTGCTATTGCTTCAATAAATAAATCTGCATCTGCACATTCTTCATATGTAGTAACCTTTGATATGTTTGCAATTGTTGCATCCATAGCTGCTTGTTCCATTCTTCCCTTAGCAACTAATTTAGAAAGCCCTTTTCCAATAGTTTCTTCTAAAGTATCATAAGTTTTTCCTATTCTTCCTTTAACTATAACAGGGTAACCTGCTTGTGCAAAAGTTTGTATAATACCTTTCGCCATTGTACCTGTTCCAACAACACAAATTTTCTTAATTTCCATATAATCCTCCTATTTTATAATTAAACTGTTGAAATAACTCTTTTCCTACAGTTTAAGGACTTTTGTCCTTTTTTGCCTAATTTAAATTATATCACTGCATTCCACTTTTATCAACAAAGATATGTCTGACAAATAATTAACAATTGTTTAATAAAGTTAGTTTTGTAAATAATATATTGTGTCATTTAAACGTAAATTATAACATGAATTTTGTAGACAAAAGGTGCAATATGATAAAAAGATTTTTTTCATTTTTAGCTAAACTTTTTACCAAAATGAATGAAGATAAAATATTTGAATTAAGCGCTCAATTTTCATATTTCATAATATTGAGTATTTTTCCATTCCTAATTTTATCTGTTTCTATTTTATGTAATTACAGCATATTTCTGTACGATATATTATATTCCCTAAAAGACATAATCCCTTCAGATGCTTATACTATAGTATATAATGTAGTCACAAAATCAGCAAACAGTTGCAGTAAACCATATATTTCATCAAGCTTGCTTGTTTTATTATGGTCTTCTACAGCTGGTAGCGCAACAATAATTACAGCAATAAACAGAGCTTATGGATTCAATGTTAATCACAATTATTTTATTATGAGGTTAGAGGGGATTGTTTTTTCATTTGCCATTATGTTAACTTTGCAAATTATTTTTGCGTTAATAGTATTAGGTAATAAAATAATTACTATAATGCAGAATGTAGGCATACTATCTGAAATTCTATATTCTATAATGCATATTTTAAGATACTTGTTACCATTCTTATTGATGTTTCTAATTTTTTCAGCTGCATATAAGTATCTAACATACGAAAAGGTTAAATTTTCATTTGTCTTTCCAGGAGCTGCTTTTGCAACCATAGGTATAATATCCGGTTCAACCGCCTATTCATACTTCATAAGCACCAAGACCTTGTACTATAATACCATCTATGGTAATTTAGCCGGTGTAGTTATTTTTTTATTGTGGACTTATATTATGTCCATCGTATTCCTAACCGGTGCACAAATTAATTATTTCGTGGGGAAAAAGTCAGCACGGAAAATAAAGTAACCTGATTTTTTGTTTGCTACTTCGCAGTTACCAAATAAGCTCTCTAATTTTGTTTTAGTACTTGGTGCTCCTTGCTTTTTTTGTATAACTACATAAAGCTTTCCACCTTCATTTAAGTGCTCAAAAGCACCTTCATAAAATGAAAATACTGTGTCCTTGCCTGCTCTAATAGGAGGGTTGGTTACTATAATATCGAATTTATCATTTATGTTTTCATAAGAAGATGATTTTATAATTTTTGTTCTTTCATCGACTTTGTTTTCTTTAGCATTCATAGCACAAAGCTCTAAACTTCTTTCGTTCACATCTGACATTGTAACATTTGATTTATTTAAAAGCTTCGCTATAATTATTCCAATTGGTCCGTAACCACATCCTAAATCTAAAACACTTCCTGTAAAACCTTGGTTTTCTCCTATGACTGTTTCTACTAAAAGCATAGAACCAAAATCCATTCCGTTTTTTGAGAACACACTGTTGCTTGTGTAAAAATAAAATCTATCTTGCCCTATATTCCAATCAAATTTATATATTTCTTTATCTGTTGTTGGGTTTTGACTAAAGTAATGATCCATTTTTTTCTCCGTATTTTGATATAGTTCTATTATATCATGTATTATATCTTATTTTTACCAATGTTTAAAGAATAAATATGAAAATAAAAACGTCCCCTATTGGGGGACGCTTGTTATTTTGCGTTTATGCAGTTTAGTTTTAAGTTAGTTAAATATGCTTTTTCTACTGTGTCGTAGATTTTATATTCTTTTTCCTTGTTTTCGAATGTTGGAACATAAAGCTCTGTTTCATACACTTTTTTGCATTTTTCAGCTAATTTAGCATTCATTAGCTCTGCAATTGTTTTAAACATATCTAAGTTTGACATTCCTGATAGTGGTTCAAATGCTTTCACAACATTTCTAACTGTTCCGTCTGCACTTACTACAGTACCATTAGATTCTGCTAAGCTGTTTAATGGAAGAACATATTCTGCTAAAGCTGTTGTTTCATTTTCCATAATATCAAATGCTGCAAAGAATTTAAGATTTTTAACTGCTTCTTTTAATTCCTCATCATTTGATAGTATATCTTCTCCTACAACTACTAAACCTTTTACGCTACCATTGATGATTGCTTTTCTGATTTCTTCACCTGGAGTTTTGAAACCAATATCCCAAGCACCTTGACTGTTTGATTTTGCTTTTAATACTATAAATCCTCTATGAGGTTTATTAGCATTTCCTAACAACAATGTTATGTTAGCTAATACCTTTAATGCTTTGTTGTTAACTGTGTTAGCATCAGCAATTATTATTGGTTTTTTAGCTTTTTTAATGCTTTCAGCAATCATTTCAGCTGACTGTAGAACCTCTATATCCTTAATAGCAGCTAATAATTTATCACCGTTTGGATATTTGTTTAATAAATCAGCTTTAATAACTTCTTTATCAATCAATGCCTTTAACACTTGTGCAAAGAATGCTTCATAATGTTGTACATTAGCTTTTGCAGCCCATTTATTAGCTTTTGTTGGCTCAACTGATGCTGATATAATATTTTTGTTATTAGATAATCTTCTTAGCTTCATACCCATTGATGGATGATGTTCGTACAATTGTCCAACTGAAACTATTAAATCTGCAGCATCCAATTGTTCAAAGTTTATAGTTGATTGATTCTTACCTAAAACTCTTTCAATGCCAGGCTCTTCATCTATAGTAAATGAACCCTTGTAATGACTATCTAATTCTTTAACTATTGATTTGATAGTTAATAATTCTTCGTTTGTTAATTTAGGTGATACTACAAATGCAACCTTGTCTTCACCATATAAATTTTGTATACTTCTTAGACGCTTAGCTGTTTCATATAATGCAACTTCTAAATCCACAACCTCTTGAACACCTTTAACTTTAGCTTTTGATTGTAACAATCTGTTGTCATTGTTAATGTGTTCAATACCAAACTTACCTTTTCCGCAAACTGGAATTTCATTTTCCTTAGGACTGCTTGCCTGGTAAATAATATTATCCTTGTGTTCGTAAACTACATCACATCCAACTGAACAATAGCTACATACTGACTGAGTTCTTGCTAAGTTAAGTGGAATTTCTTTTATATTTTGTCTTCTGTCAAGCCATGCACCTGTTGGGCACACATCTATACATTGACCGCAGGATATACATTCTGTTAATTTTAATTCTTGTTCAAAAGCAGGAGCAACAAATGTTTCATTTCCTCTTTCAACAAAACCTAATGCGTTAGCTCCTACTACCTCATTACATGTTCTTACACAAAGTCCGCACAGTACGCACTTGTCAACATTCTGAGATAAGAAAGGATGGTCTGTTTCTTTTTGTTTCCTTTCATTTTCAGCATGGTACTTAACTGTATCAGTTTCGTATTTTTTAATATAATCAACTAACTGACATTCAAAGTAATCCTTACATCCACATTCTAAGCATCTTTGTCCCTCTCTTATTGCTTCTTCTCTTGTCATAGTTGGAAGAATTGGCTGGAAGTTTACTTTTCTGAGCTCTGGCTCAACAGTTCTATGTTGAACTCTTGGAACTATTTCTCTGTCTTTGAAATCCTCTTTTGTAACTTCAGTATATACTAAAGGCATTTTCTTATATGGAATTATTTCACCGTTTAAATAGCTGTTAATTACTTCGCATGCATGTAAAGCTTGTGCAACTGCCTCAATTACTATTTTTGGTCCTGTTGCTGCATCTCCACCGGCAAATACTCCTCTTAAATTTGTTTCAAAAGTTGATTCATTTATTTGAATATTTTTCTTTTTGCCCTGTGCTACATTTATATTGCCGCAATCTACTTCTTGGCCGATTGCCGCTATTACAGTATCAGCTTCAAATGTTATAAATTCGCCAGTTGGTTCAGGTTTTTGTCTACCAGAGGCATCCTTTTCTCCAAGTACCATTTTTTCACATTTTAAGCCTGTAA
>JAEZGU010000262.1 GCA_023416855.1 Bacillota bacterium | reverse complement strand
AAAGCATCCCAGGCATATGGGTCCATAATTAAATCCTTAGCCTGCAATATCAAGTATCCTCCATTTGCCCTTTGAATTGCACCTGACTTTATCATTGTAAAATCCGTAAGGGTTGTCATCATTTGATTTTTGTATTCAATTTTTCCGAAGAGATTGTAATAGTAAGGGTTGCTTTCTTCTATTACAGGTGCTCCTTTGGTATTTTCATTGTTTACAAATAAATTTACCTTGTATCTAGTAAATGGGTTCTTGCTGTCTTTTGTCTCTAGAATCTTTGTGTCAAATAGATTTTCTTCATCTTCATCTGGCTGCTCAGAGCCATCTGATAAATCTGTTGCATATTCATCGAATATAACTGATCCTGCATTGTTAAAAATTGTATGGTTTTCAGCTGCATCCTTTAATACCTTATCTAAATAATTACATATTTCAGGTATAGTCTTGTATTTTTCCTTCAATTGCTTAACAAGAGGCTCTGCTGCATCATATGCAGTCTTTTTTTCTAATTCAATTGCTTGTTCTTCTACCATTCTTTGAGCTAGCTGCCCATCACGAATTTTATCATCAATTACTGAAGCTATTTTATTTCTTATAACATCAATTTCTTCTCTTTTTTCAACTGTTAATTGCTTATATTCTTCTGGGGTTATGAGCCTGTTGTCTTTTAACGGTATAAGAAGAATTCTTTGTCCTGACTGCTGTATTCCAAAGCCTGCATCTGTTGCAATTTTTTCGATTTCTCGTAATATTGCTGCCATTTTTTCATTTATTTTTTGAACCAAGGTATCCTTTTGCTGTTGAAAATTGCTGCCTTCAAATGCCTTTGGAATGTATACTGTCAAATTGGATATTAGCTTATCCATATCACTTTGAAATACTTTCCCTTTTCCTGGTGGTAAAGGTATTGCCAATGGTTTATCCCATTCGTTAAAATTGTTGATGTAACACCAGTCATTGGGTACCTTAAGCCTGGACGCTGCTTTTGCAACGACTGTTTGGGTATAGGTACTTTTTCCTGTACCCTGAGGTCCCAATACGAATATGTTATATCCTGGTGCTTTCATGGAAAGACCTAATTCCATGGATTTAACTGCTCTGTCCTGACCAATCACACCATCCAAAATAGTAACGTCCTTGGAGGTTTTGCAAAACTTCAACTCTTTTTCTATATTACATGTTTTTTTAAGTTTTTCTGCCGGTAATCTTAAATTGTTATAGGCTCTGTCCATTTATGTCGTCCTCCTAAATTATAGTATCATTATAAAATGTATACCCTTGATAGATTGAGTTAAAACATGAGATTACGCTGACGCTCAGAATGACAGGAATTAAGCTTTTTAATAATAAAAAGAACAGCACGATGGCCGTTCTTCATTAATACTACATTACTTCTTTATTTAAACTTCTTACTCCAATTGTGAAATAAACCAAGCCCATGGCTACTAACACCAATGTTGGAAGTATTGCTGCATCAAAGCCCATACCTTTGCTGGCTATGCCTTCTATTCCTTGGATTGCCCATTTTTGAGGAGTTAACTCAGCTAAGAATAAAAGCGCCTTGTTGTTTACTATTTCCAGTGGCCACATACAGCCCCCAAGCATTGATGTGCTGGTTAAGACTATTGGTGCTAAGGAGCCCAGCTGCGCTTGAGTTTTAATAAATCCTGACAGCATTAAACCAAGGGATGTAACAGCAAATACGAATGCAGCTGCTACCATAAGTACTCCAGAAATGCTGTTACCCCAGTCAACCTTTAAAAGATACTTACCAGCCAGAATCAACACACCCATTTGCACTGCACCTGTAAGGTATGCCACTATCATGCTGCCGCCAAGGATTGATGTCTTGGATACAGGAGATATAAGCATTCTTTCCCATGTCTTGTATTGCTTGTCATTTAATATAGTTCCTATTGCAAAAACCATTGTATACATTGAAAAGAATAATGAAAATCCAATCATTGAATGCTTCAAGCCATCATAACCAGAATTAATTCCTGTCGTTGCGTCCTTTGAGGTAACAGAAATCGGATTTTTAAATTTCCAATAATCCAAGACGCTGTCATAGGCAGTTTCTTTTATTTTATCCACATCTGCCTGAGGGTTTATAGAAGAAATAAATTCTGCAGTTACATCAGCTGTCTTGATGCCACCTGCCATTTTCAATGTTATACTTGATATCTGTTCTTGAAGGGACAATATGACTGTATCATCCTTAACCTTCAATATTCCTAAATCTACTTCATTGCCACTTTTTATATTTTCATTAAATCCTTTTTTTATCAGCAAACCAATACTTGCTTTGCCTTCTTCTATTTCATCTGAAGCACTTTTTAAATCAGTTATTACAAAATTAAAATTCTTGTTTTCATTAAGCTCGGCGATGAAGCTTTCAGAATAATAGCTTGCATCCTCATCAATTATTAACACAGTTGGTTTGTAGCTATTGAAGGAAACACCAAAGATTGCAGTAAAACCAAGAGCCATGGCTGTCATTATGGCAAATACCATCACGTCATCCCTAAGCCTTAACAATCTTAACTTTACTATGCTTAACATAAGTCTTTCCCTCCTTTGAATTCAAAACCATAACTGCCAGTATTGTAAACACTGCACCTGCAATAGCAAGTATCACTATATAATTTAATACATCTGATATATTGTTTCCTGTTAAACCCTTGAGATAAGCTCTTAATGCCACACCATTTAATGATAAAAAGCTTAGCTTTTGCATAAATTTAGGCATTACATCTATTGGGAAAAAGCTGCCTCCCAATAAAGCCATTCCTTGAATAATTACATTTTCAAATATATTTGCCATTTTATAATTGCCTGCCTTGTAGGTTAAAGCACCTATGAAGGAACCCAGACCTGCAATGGCAAATGCTGCTGAAAGACTTATAAGTGCTGTTGAATTAAAGTCTCCCCACTGAACCTTCAATGCAAAATGAGTAAATGTAATCATTACAGAAATTTGGAATACTGCTATTAAAAACACTGCAATGAGCTTGCCTGAAAGTATCTCTAGCTTTGAGGTACCTGCAACAACCATTCTCTGATACGTTTGATTGTCTTTTTCCTCCAACAGCATCCTTCCACCCTGTCCGGCAGCAAACAATATGAACATGGTCATCATGGCAACTGCATAGTAATCTGCGCTGCTAACAGGCCTTCTTCCTTCCAATACAACATCATCAATATTAATTTCAATGGATTCCATTACATTGCTCATGCCTTCCATCAATTCATCCATGTTGCTGAAGCCTTCATTGCCTATGTTGTTTTCCATTGCTGTTTCGATTATGACATTTTTACCTATGATTACTGATGACAATGAATTTGTGAATGCATCAATAACTGTATTAACTATTTTACCATCTATATTTCTGTCTGGATGAGTCAATATTTTAAT
>JAEZGU010000214.1 GCA_023416855.1 Bacillota bacterium | reverse complement strand
GCAGTACACCTGTCAGTGCAAAAAACATACCTGTCGTCATAATATTCCTCCTAATTACTCATGAGACTCTTTAGCAACATTGTTTTGTAAAAAAACTGCTACTAAATGTATCAACATTATTATCATCGCTATTGGAATAACACTATAAACAATATTCATTGGAATCATCATGTTTGGTGACTTTTGAACTTTTGCAACCTCCAAAGTAGTAAATCCTATCCAAATTAATAACGATCCATAACCTACTGCTAGTAAAGTTTGAATAATACCTAATATTTTCTTGGGAAGACCTTTTAATGTTTCATCTAATACTGTAACTGATATTTGGCTTCCATCCTTTGCGGCACAGGTTGAACCTAGAAATATAATCCATACACACATGTATCTAACAAGTTCTTCACTCCAGGATAGACCACCACCCATTAAGTATCTGGCAATTACCTGGCTAAATAGAACTGCTGTCATTATCATTAATAGAACTGAAATTATTTTTTTTACTATATTATCAATAAGATTGCTAACAGACAGAATAACTTTCATACTACCTCCTAAAATGTACCTTATATATTAAGCTAAGATAACTCTAAAATTATCTTAGCCTAATATAAAATAATTTTTACTATCTTAACGCTTCAATTGCTTTGAAGTATTTATCAGTATTTGTTTGAGCAAATTTGTCATATACGGATTTAACCATTTCTCTCATAGGAACTCTGTCGATTTCATATACATTCATACCAGCGTCTTTTAGTCTGCCTAAGAAACCTTGTTCAGCTTCTACTTGACTTTTTGAAATATTTAAAGTAATTTCTTTTGCTGTTTCTTTAAATAATTTTTGGTCTTCAGCACTTAAAGTATCCCAGAAAGTTTTTGAAGCATGAGCTGTAGTAAATGCGAAGATGTGTTCAGTCAAAGTAACGTTATCTTGCACTTCATAAACACGTTCATTATTAATTGTTGCTAAAGAGTTTTCATGACCATCAATAGTCCCTTGTTGTAAAGCTGTAAATACTTCACCCCAAGACATTGCTTGTGGAGCAGCTCCCAAAGCTGTAAATGTATCTACGAATATTGGGCTTTCTATAACTCTTATTTTCATTCCTTTTAGGTCTTCAACTGACTGAATTGGTTTTCCTGAGTTAGTAACACTTCTTGGTCCTCTTCCGATAAGACCGAATGTTATAATACCCGCAGATTCAGTTTCTTTATATAATTCTTCAGCTGAATCTGATTCCAAGAATCTTAAAACATGATCCCAATTATCAAACAGGAAAGGCAAGTCTAACGTCTGGAATGCAGGAACAAAGTTACCCATAGGTGATGAAGTTATAACTGCTAAATCTACAGTACCATATTGCAAACCTTCTATTAATTCTCTATCCTTACCTAGTACACCTGCTGGATAAAGTTCAACTTCAAATCTACCGTTTGTTTTTTCTTCTATAGCTTCTTTAAATTGTAATGCAAACATATGATATGGGTCATCTGGTAATTCAGGTGACATGTGAGCAAGTTTAATAACTCTTTTTTCTGTTGATGCTTGTTCATTTCCTGCAGGCTTTTCATTACCTGCTGGTTGTTGTGTTGGTTGTGAAGTATTTCCGCTGCTGCATGCAGTTCCTAAAACCATTAATAATACAAGAATGATTGATAAAGTTGCTGATTTAAATTTCATAATTTCCTCCAAATTATTTTATTAAATTTGCATAGTTCTTTTGTATCATGCTAATTAGTTGATAAAGAACCTTTGTAACCGGTACATCCATTCCTAATTTTTCTGCTTCTCTTACAACAGCTCCATTGATAAAATCAATTTCTGTTGTTCTGTTTCCAAGTACATCTTGCATCATAGAAGGCATATGATCTGCATGTTCAATAAAGTCTTGTTCTATAAGCTTAATTACATTTTCTGCATTTGCATTAATATTTTTCTTATTAGCTACAGATACCACTTCTTTAGCAATAGAACGTGCTAGCTCCTTTCCCTCTTCTGTTCCTCCAACAACTCCTAGGCGCAGACGGCTGACAGCTGTTAGAGCATTACATGCTGCATTAAAGGCAACCTTTTCCCAAATTGAAACAAACACATCTTTTGTAATTATACAGTTAAACTCTGCATCATTTAATGTAGTTTCAATCTGTTTTAACTTTTCTGTTACTTCACCATTGCAGCTCATAATTTTTGTCGTACCTTTTCCCTTTGACCTTACACTTCCAGGTTTAAGTAAATCACTTGGAAAATTTGTAGTTCCAATTACTATTCTGTCTGTTGTTACAAATTCTTTTATTACTTCATCATTGCCTAAGCCGTTTTGTAATGATAAGACCATTGTATTTGGTCCTATTTTTTCTTTTAAAGATTCTAATGCTGATCTAGAGTGAATTGTTTTGGTGAATAAAATCAACAATTCAGGCTGTTCAGAAACCTCATGTGCATATTTAGCTGTTATTGGTATTATTCTCTTGCCTTCTGTTGTTTCTAATGTTAATCCATTTGAATTAATTTCATCAATTTGAGTTTTTGAAACATCCACTAAGATTACATCATTACCCTTTTCTTTCAAG
>JAEZGU010000176.1 GCA_023416855.1 Bacillota bacterium | reverse complement strand
TCAGAATGTTTAGTTTAAATTTGAAAGAAGTGCTTAGGAATAATGAGGTAACTTTGCAAGACATGCTTGATGCAAGAGAAAAAAGAGCATGGGAACAGCAGGGAATATTATCTGAATTTAATACAACACTTATTTCCTTTACACTAAATGTACCAGGCTCCTTTAAGTGTTTTCCTCTTGCAGATAATACCTTTGAAGAAGGTAAAAAATTAATCTTAAATCATATGAAAAGGTATAATTTAAATATAAAATATTCAAAGGATAACATAAGTAAGACAGGCTATGAAGCCTTTTATGCTGTTGAATGTGAAGCAATATATATTAAAAAAATAATGGTTGAAATTGAAAACAGTTGTATGCTTGGAAGGATTTTTGACATAGATGTGTTTAATACAAAGGGTGAGAAAATATCCAGAGAAGATATTGGCGAGAGCGGACGCCTGTGTTTAATATGTAATGAATTTGCCCATGCATGTTCCAGAAGCAAAGCTCACAGCATGGAAGAATTGATTAAGAAGACTGTTGAAATAATGCAGGATTATTTTATTAAAAAATTTGCAAATGAATGTTCAGCTTGCGCGTGTAAGGCGCTTATGTACGAAGTGATGACAACACCAAAGCCTGGCTTGGTTGACAGGTTAAACAACGGGTCCCACGATGATATGGACATATATACGTTTATTGACAGCTCATCTGTACTTACGGCACATTTTAGGGATTTTGTTATGGCAGGGATAGAATTTCAAAAGGACGAACCTGAAAAGCTATTTCAAAGAATAAGATATCTTGGTATGCTGGCAGAGGATGATATGTTTAAATCTACCAACAATATTAATACTCACAAGGGACTCATATTTTCCCTTGGTATCATATGTGCTGCACTTGGCTGGTTATATTCAAACAATAAAAATACTGATACAGATAGCATTTTAGAAATGTCAAAAGCGATGACTGTTAGTGTTTTAAAAGATTTTGAAAATGTAACAAGAGAAAACTCAAAGACCTACGGAGAAAAATTGTATGCTGATTATGGTATTGCTGGAATTAGGGGTGAGGCTTCTAATGGATTTAGTTCAGTAAAGGAATATGGTCTGCCTGTTTTAAAGGATTTAATCAATAAAAGCTTATCATTAAATGATGCAGGTGCATTAACTCTTATAAATCTAATAGCCAATGTCAAGGATACAAACATAATCTCAAGGTCAAACATTCAAACACAGAAAAAAGTACAGAATAGCATTAAAAATTTAATAGAACAAAAGAAAATAGAAAATATTTCAACTGAAGATATTGAAATATTAGATAAACAATTTATAAGCATGAACATAAGCCCAGGAGGCTGCGCAGACCTATTGGCAATTACATTCATGCTTTACTTTCTGGAAAAATCCAAATAGAAAGGACCGTTTCATTAGTAAGTACCTATTGTATCATTCTGAGGGCTTAAGCCCGAAGAATCTCATAATTTCAAAAGATGAGATCCTTCGCTGACGCTCAGGATGACATGAACAAATAGTCCCTTTTTTAAATGCAATTATTTAATATTTTTCACTATTTTCAATGCTGTTGAGAACATATTTATCAATTGCTTTATCAAGCTGAGTCTTTGCATATTCTTCAATGCCATCAAATGTGCTTTGAACCATCTTTTCAATGCAGCCTCTCGTTATTATTATTCTCATAGGAACGGGAACCAAGTTGTATAATGTATCAACAACCCATGTAAATTTTTGTCCCCCTGCTTTTGTTATATCCTTATACATTTCTTCTGCTTCAGCAATATATTTAATTGATGAGGATCTTAATTTTTCGTTGGTTCTTAAATATGCTGACAATGCACCAAATGCAATTGTTAAGATCGGCATTAAAATTTGTAGTATTTTATATAAATTTTCCACAATATCACTTCCAAATATGTTTTTTTATATTATATTCTTCGTGAAATATATGGTGCGTAGATATTTATAAGTGGTAATAGAATATAAAAATTTGTATACTAGCAAGTGAATAAAAATAATCTCATATAAAATATATACTATGGTTTCATGTAATTAAATATTCATTTGTATTGGAAAGTGAAGTGTATGTATATATAAGAAGTGTTCAAATTTTAAAAATTTTCTTAAACAAATTCAATTATATTTTAAGTTTTTTTAACAAACAAACAAAAAAGAAGATATGTTCTATATATAATTAAGTTATCCACACCTGTGGATAGAATTGTTAACAACTTTTTAAATTCGAAGAAATTAACGATGGTTTTTGTCAAGTATTTTTTTTGAAGATAATTGAAAAATTTTATGTTGAAATTTCAATGTATAAAATATATGAGTTTTGCACAGCTTATCCACTGTTGTGGACAAACCATCATATTGTATACTCAGTATAATTATAGAACAAAATAATTTATATATAATACAATATTCGACATTAATACATTTTTAAGTGGTATATAATATATATGTTCCGGAAAATTATTAAAGTAAATAATGAAGCTGCACGGATGAACGGCTAACCAAAGATAGGCACAACAGGTATGGGAATATTCGGGGGAATATTGAACGTTAAGGTTGTATCAAATTTGTCGACAAATCAAAAAGACGCAATATATTGCGTCTTTTTGCTGTTTCATTTTCATTTAATTTAGAGGATACTATAACTCTGGCTCTATTAAACCGTAATTTTCGTCATTTCTTTTATATACTACATTGACTTCTTCAGTGTCTGCGTTTAAGAAAACAAAGAAGTTATGTCTCAGTAAATCCATTTGTAGTATTGCTTCTTCTATATTCATAGGTTTTATAGCAAACGTTTTATTTTTAACAAGTTTAAATTCTTGTTGTTCTTCATCTATGTCAAGAGGTTCAACATTTTCGAATTTTATTGATTCACTTGAATGCTTT
>JAEZGU010000142.1 GCA_023416855.1 Bacillota bacterium | reverse complement strand
GTACAAAGGATTGGATTAAGTTTAAGAATATGGCTGATGATGATTTTGTAATTTGTGGGTACATATCTAAAGAAAACAATATGACTAGCTTTGTTCTTGGTAAATATGATGAAAATAAATTGGTTTTTACAGGACACATAACATTAGGAGCAAGCCTAAGAACATTACAAAAATATGGTTATGAAATAACCCAAAATTGTCCCTTTAACGAAATACCACCAGACCATGAAAATGCTACATGGTTAAAACCAGAGCTAGTATGCACAGTAGAATACATGCCAAACGATAAAGGAACACTACGTCAACCAGTATTAAAGGGTATAAGAGAAGACAAACTACCAACTGAATGCAAGATTTAAAAAAATAGCACGCAGATTTCACAGATTTTGCTTTTTCCGCGTATGACCGAAGGTCATCTGCGTGCTATTAATTTATTTAGTTCCGAATAGTCTATCTCCAGCATCTCCTAGACCAGGAACAATATATCCGTGCTCATTCATATCTTTATCAATTACTGGTGTGTATATCTCGATGTCTCGATGCGCCTCAATTAACTTTATAACTCCGTACTCTGAACATACAAGGTGCATAGATTTGATATTTTTCACTCCATGCTTTTTAAGAAGATTTACAGCACCTATCATTGAACCGCCTGTTGCTAGCATTGGCTCTGTTATAATAACAACTCTGCTTTCGATATCTTTTGGAAGTTTACAGTAGTATTCTACAGGCTCTAATGTTTCTTCATTTCTATACAACCCAATATGACCAACCTTTGCATTAGGTATTAAATCTAATATTCCATCTACTAAACCAAGTCCTGCTCTAAGAATTGGAACTATAGCTAAATCATATCCAGCTAATTCCTTTCCTACCATTGTAGTTAGAGGTGTGTCAACTACTTTGTCTTGTAATGGAAGATTTCTAGTTACTTCATAAGCCATAAGCATTGCGATTTCTCTTGCTAATTCTCTAAAGTCTTTAGAAGTGGTATTTTTATCCCTTAGAATTGAAATTTTATGTTGAATTAAAGGGTGTGTAATTAATGTTACATTTGGATGCATAAAATTCTCCTTTGTATATTAAATTAAATTTGATTGGTGTAAATTTTTCTATTTAATTTTAACATCATGTGTTATATAATTCAAGTGTGAATATGAGCATAAATGATAATAATATTCATAAATTTTTTAGGTGTGTATTCAATATGAAAATAAAAGGAGCTTTATTTATGATAATCGGTGTTGGAGTTGACATAGTACAAGTTAATAGGATAGCAAAAAATATTGAAAATCAGAAGTTCATAGATAAAATCTATACAAGTAATGAAAAAGCGTATTTAAAAAAGAAAAATTATAGTCACCAAACAGCTGCCGGATTGTTTGTAGCTAAAGAGGCTGTATCAAAATCATTAGGTACTGGTATCTTGGGATTTAACATAACTGACATTGAAATAACTAAGGATGAACATGATAAACCTGAAATACTGCTTCATAATAATGCTCAAAAAATAGCTATAGATAAAGGTATAGATAAGATTAATATTTCCATATCTCATGAAAAAGACTATGCAATAGCATTTGCTGTTGCAGAAAGATATTAGACATAAAAACATAAAATTATTAATATAATTTTATATAAAGCAGTTTCATGTAATGGGGGGATTATGGAGTTAAAAAGGTTATTGTTAGTTATAAATATAATTATATTTATAATTATTTCGTTGTTAACTGGCTGTAGCTTAAAAGGAAAAGAATATGTTGCACCACCAAGGTATTATACAGACGTTATAATGAAAACCTATTCTGATTCTGAAAAACAAAATATCAAATATAATATGAAAATATTATATAATAACAATGAGTATAAAGTTATAATAAATTATGAAAATATAAATTTCTTTATTCAATGTGCTGATGGAAAATGTGTTTTAATTAATGACAAATTTAGTGATAATCAAATAGTTGGAAGCTTAACTGTTTTTGAAAACTTATACAATGAAATTGACCTAAATAAATTTACTGGACTACAATGTAGGGCGTTAAATAGTTTAGAAGCATATGACGGTTCATATAAATATGTTTTGGAGTACAATAATAATAATTTCAGTCCAAAAAAACTACACATTTATAAGAATGATGCTTTGATTAAAACTTTTGAGTATAATAATGTGGAATTGTACAAATAATAATATAAGCTTATTAAACACAAGTTTTAAGCCATCATTTACAGTTTGATACATAATTTACCGTTATATTTTTTGTGCAATTATGATAAAATGAGAATAACAATAGTATAGGATAATTGTGAGGTGAATAATTTGGCTGAAAATAAAAAAATATTAATATCTATTCCTGAAAATTTATTGAAGGAATTAGATATTGCCTCTAAAAATGATAACACAAACAGAAGTGATTTCATTAGAAAATCTATTAAGTTCTATTTGATTGAGAAAAGAAAAATAGAAATTAGAGAAAAAATGAGAGCCGGTTATTTAGAAATGAGTAATATCAATAAAAGTATCACTGAAGAGTATTCAAAAGGAGACTATGAAGACTTTTTAAGCTATGAAACAAAACTATTGGGAAGTGAGTAAATTTGATTGTAAGAAGGGGAGATGTATACTATGCCGATCTAAGTCCTGTAATTGGGTCAGAACAAGGCGGAATTAGACCGGTTTTAGTTATACAGAACAATATTGGAAATAAGTATAGTCCTACAGTTATAGTTTCAGCCATTACATCTCAAATTAACAAAGCTAAGTTGCCTACACATATTGAAATAAGTTCTCAAGATTTCAGTTTGCCTAAAGATTCAGTTGTTCTTTTAGAACAAATTAGAACCATAGACAAAAAAAGATTAAAAGAAAAAATAGGGAAATTTGATATAAAGCTAATGACAGAAGTTGATGATTGCCTTAAAATTAGTTTAGGCTTGATTGATTTTTAAATCAATTACATAAAATATTGCTCCCCAAATGGGGAGCAATATTTTTATTTTATGGGTTAGGTTTTTACTTAACTAATAATGTTCTTACATCACCAATCATATAAAGAGACCCAACACAAGCAATACATTCC
>JAEZGU010000037.1 GCA_023416855.1 Bacillota bacterium | reverse complement strand
TTGTATCAAAAGAAAAATTTTCAAGCTCATTAAGATAAGCAAATGAGCTATCCTTTGTTCCATCATACTTGCTTTTCGCTACAATGGCGGCACCAAATGCTCCCATTATTCCTGCTATATTTGGTCTTACTACCTCTTTTCCGGTTATTAGCTCGAAAGCTCGAAGTACTGAATTATTGTAAAATGTACCTCCTTGAACAACAACCTTTTCACCTAATGAATCAAGAGATTTTAATCGTATAACTTTGAATAGAGCATTTTTTATGACCGAATATGATATGCCTGCTGAAATATCGCTTAGTGTCGCCCCTTCTCTTTGAGCCTGTTTAACTTTAGAGTTCATAAACACAGTGCATCTGGTACCTAAATCAACAGGATTTTTAGAAAAAATTGCTTCATTTGCAAACTCTTGCACGGTCATTTCCAAAGACTTAGCAAATGTTTCAATAAAGGAACCACAACCTGATGAACAAGCTTCATTGAGCATAATGGAATCTATGACTCCATTTTTTATTATCATACTCTTCATGTCCTGTCCACCAATATCTATAATAAAGTCAACACCATTTAAGAAAAAATCTGCAGCTTTATAGTGTGCAACAGTTTCTATTTCACTATCATCAACATGGAGAGCCGCCTTAATTAAGTGCTCTCCATAACCAGTTACGGCAGTATTTGCAATTTTTATACCTTCATGCAACTGTGAATATAGCTTTTTAACTGCTCTAACTGCTGAATTCAAAGGATTTCCTTCATTACTGGAATAATGTGAATATAATAGTTCTCCTTTATCGGTAATTAGCGCAAGTTTAGTTGTTGTTGAACCTGCATCAATTCCTAAGAAAGCAAGACCGTTATAATCATTAATATTTTTTTCATTCGCTTTATTTTGATTGTGTCTTTCAAGGAATTTATTGTATTCTTCTTCTGTTCTAAATAATGGCTCTAAATCTTTTTTTCTATATTCAATGTTGGAATTATTAATCGTGTCATTAATTTTGTTATAAAAATCATTAAAACTAACTTCCTCATTTTCTTTAGACAATAAAGCAGCACCGATTGCAACATAGTAATTTGCATCTTCTGGGCAAGTAGAATTGTTTTCATTAAGATTAAGTGTTTCTTTGAATCGCTCTCTTAGTTCTGACAAGAAAAATAGAGGTCCTCCTAAAAATGCAACATTGCCCTTGATAGGTCTTCCTTGGGCCAGTCCACTTATGGTTTGGTTAACAACAGCTTGAAATATAGAAGCAGCAATATCTTCTTGTCTTGCTCCTTCATTTAATAGTGGTTGGATATCTGATTTTGCAAATACACCGCATCGTGAAGCTATTGGATATATAGTTTTGTATTTTTTAGATAGTTCATTTAAGCCTGCAGCATCTGTTTTCATTAGCACAGCCATTTGATCTATAAAAGCTCCTGTTCCACCTGCACATGAACCATTCATTCGTTGTTCTAAGCTTCCGGAAAGGTATGTTATTTTCGCATCTTCGCCACCTAATTCAATAACAACATCAGTATCAGGGATATATTCTTCAATAGTTTTAGTAGAAGCAGCTACTTCCTGAACAAATTTAATTTCTAAATACTTTGATACATCAATTGCACCAGAACCTGTAATGCTTATTTTAATCTGACTTTCCTTAAGTTTACCATATGAATTTTTAATAATCTCAACAACAGTATTTCTAATGTCTGAATAATGTCTTTCATATTGTTTGTGTACTAAATTTCCATCATGATCTAATACTGCAATTTTTACTGTTGTAGAACCAATGTCAAGCCCTATCAAGTATTTCTTCATAACTCCTCCAAAGCTAAAAGCTTTAAAAACATTATACAATATAAAATAATATAACAAAAAGCAGATTATCGACCATCCTATGGGAAAGTCGAATACTTATTTCTCAATTGCACACATAATAATATATTATTGTGTAAAGAGCATTTTTAACAATTTAGTAATTTAGTATATTATATCATTTTATTATATAAAATCAACTTAAATAAATATTAAGACTTCATTAAAAATAGTAGAAAATTATCAAAATTTAAAGTTTTTTGAATCAACAAATTATGTAAATTTGAAAAAACAAGTCATTAAATCTATAAAATCTTATAATATATTATAACTAAATTAAGTTGTCCACGTCTAAGACGTTAGACTACTTGTTTTATTAATAGGAGGAAGCTATGAAAAAAAGGGTATTGTGTTTAGTTAGTGTATTATTAATTATCACTATGATGCTATCAGCTTGTGGAACAGGAACAACAACGGCTACAAGTGACACTATCAAAATAGGCTGGATAGGTTCTTTAACAGGTGATCAAGCTGTTTGGGGAACCTGCGAAAGCAATACAGTAAAAATGTTGATTGAAGAAGTAAATGCTAATGGTGGCATTTTAGGAAAACAAGTTGAAGGAATTTATTATGATACAAAAGGAGATGCAGCTGAAGCTGTAAATGTAGTTAAAAGATTGATTACTCAAGACGGTGTAGTGGCAATAATAGGACCAAATGCAAGCGGTCAGGCAATTTCCATATCTGCAGTACTTGAGCAATATAAGATTCCTGATATAGCAACAGTAGCAACCAATCCAAAGGTTACTGTAGGAGATGATGGGAGTGTAAAACCATATAATTTTAGAGTTTGCTTCATTGACCCATATCAAGGTGCAGTAGCAGCAGGTTATGCATATGACAGATTAGGGTTAAAAAATGCAGCAATATTATATGATGTAGCAAGCGATTATTCACAAGGATTCACAGAATTCTTTGAAAAGACATTTGCGGAAAAGGGCGGTAAAATAGTAGCTAAAGAGGGATTTAAAGAAGGAGACGTTGATTTCAGACCACAGCTTAGTAAAATTAAAGATTCAAATCCGGACCTAATATTGATGCCGTATTATTACAAAGAGGTTGCACTAAGTGCTAATCAAGCAAGAGACCTTGGAATTAATGCGACACTTATAGGCGGTGATGGATGGCCATCAGAACAATTAATGGAAATGGCTGCAAAATCAATAGAGGGTAGTTATGTTGTAAACCATTTAGATTTTAATGATCCTGAGGTTAAACCTTTACAGGAAGCATATAAATCAAAATACAATTTACCTATGGAGCTAAACGGTTACATGGCACATGATGCCTTTAAGCTTTTAGAAGCTGCAATCATTGATGCGAACTCTACAGATCCTGTTAAAATAACAGAATCATTAACTAAAGTAACAGTAGAAGGTGTAACAGGAACTATAAAGATAAGTGAAGAAGATCATAATCCTGTTGGAAAACAAGCTGCAATAGTTAAAATAGAGAATGCAGATTATATTTTCCAAGAAAAGTATGGTTTACAATAAATATAAGGCGGGTTAAAACCGCCTTAGCTTTCAATAGGAGGAGCTATAAATGAGTGAACTATTCTTACAACAGGTTATTAACGGATTGTCCATAGGTAGTGTTTATGCTTTGATGGCGGTGGGATATTCCCTTGTATACAGTATTATGAACTTTTCCAACTTTGCCCATGGTGGAGTAATAATGATAGGAGCTTACATAGGGTATTTTAGTTTGACCTTTCTAAAAGTACCATTTTTTGTAGCGTTTTTATTATCCGCCTTTGGCTCGGGTCTTTTAGCGGTTGTAATGGAGAAAATTGTATACAGACCTTTGAGAAAAAGAAATGCTCCTTTTCTTTATTTCATAATATCTGCAATGGGAGCTTCGATATTTTTAGAAAATGTAGTCATTGCATCACCTATAGGGCCAACATTCAGATCATATCCTACGATTTTTTCTTCAGAGCCTATAATGCTTGGAAATATAGCATTAGGAAGAATAGATTTATTGATGTTTATAATATCTGCAATAAGCTTAATGGCATTAGTATATATTATTGAAAAAACAAGGATAGGGTTGTCAATAAGAGCTACATCCTACAGTATAAAAGGTAGCACCTTAATGGGAGTAAATGTTGACAAAGTTATTTTTATTATTTTTGCTTTAGGCGGACTATTAGCAGGTCTTGCAGGAATGCTTTTTGGAATGAGATATACAGTCTATCCACAAATTGGAAACATAACAACTAAATCATTTATAGCAGCTGTTTTTGGGGGACTGGGAAGCTTGCCGGGAGCAGTAATAGGTTCTGTTCTCTTAGGGCTTATTGAGACAATGGTATCCGGTTATTTTTCATCACAATACAGAGATTTAATTGCATTTGCATTATTAATTATTGTTCTTGTAATAAAACCTACAGGTTTAATGGGCAAGACAACAGAAGATAAGGCATAGGAGGTTGTTATGAGCTGGGATTATGTATCAGGTATATTAATATTGTCAGGTATAAATTTAATGACTGTACTTGGATTATCTTTATTGACCGGATTTACAGGTCTATTTTCATTTGGTCATGCCGGCTTCATGGCTATTGGGGCATATATGGCGGCTTCAATGACCATGAAATATGGAATACCTTTTTTTATTGCGCTAATAATTGGTGGTTTATCAGCAATGTTAGTTAGCTTGGTTATAGGTAAGCTAACTTTAAATTTAAAAGGAGATTATTTTTGTATAGCTACATTAGGATTTGGAGAGGCGACCAGATTGATTCTTGATAATGTACAATACTTTGGTGGAGCAAGAGGTCTGTCAAGTATTCCAACACAAGGTACAACTACTTTATTTAATGTTATTATAATAAATATTATAGCTGTGTTTGTTTTAGTTTCAATTATTAAATCAAGGCATGGAAGAAACATGGTTGCAATCAGAGAAGAAGAACTTGCTGCACAAACTATTGGAATAGATGTTTTTAAATATAAAATGATGGCCCTGGCCATAAGTGCATTATATGCAGGCATTTCTGGTGGGCTGCTGGCACATTATTTAGGTTATATTCAACCTATTATGTTTAAAATGGTTAAATCTACAGAGTTAACCATTATAGTGATATTTGGTGGATTAGGCAGTGTGTCAGGAAGTGTTGTAGGTACAATACTATTAACATTCTTACCGGAAATTTTAAGGAGCTTCTACAATTGGAGGTTAGTAATTTACGGTGCGGCTGTTATATTAATTATGATTACAAGACCACAGGGACTTATGGGTGGTAAAGAGTTCAACATAAAACCAATTGTTAAGCTGATAAAAAGAATAAACAATAAGAAAGAGGAGGTAAAATCATGAGTGTACTTTCTCTTAATAATGTAACAAAAAAATTTGGAGGGCTTACGGCTGTTGATAATGTAACTTTTCATATTGAGCAAGGGGAAATTTTTGGGCTGATTGGTCCAAACGGTGCAGGTAAAACGACCATTTTTAACTTAATTACATCTATATATGCTATAACTGAGGGAGAAATATATTATAATGACAGTAAATTACATAATGTAAAACCATTTGAGATAGCTAATATGGGAATAACAAGGACGTTTCAAAATATTAGATTGTTTAAAAAACTTACTGCGTACGATAATGTGTTAACAGCATGCCATAAATCTGCCGACTATAATTTGTTCAATACTATATTAAGAATAGGAAAATTTAAAAATCAGGAAAAAATTATAAATTATAAAACAGATGAATTATTAAAATTAATGGGATTATGGGAATATAAAGATATAGTTGCTTCAAATTTGCCATATGGTCTTCAAAGAAAGCTTGAAATAGCAAGAGCACTTGCTTTGGACCCTAAATTATTGCTTCTTGATGAACCTGCTGCCGGTATGAATCCTGAAGAAACCATACAACTTATGTCATTAATAAAGGAAATAAGAGATGCATTTGACTTAACTGTATTGATTATTGAACATCATATGGATTTGATAATGGGCATTTGTGACAGAATTTTTGTACTTAACTTTGGTATTCCTCTTGCCCTTGGAACACCAAAAGAAATTCAAGAAAACAAAAAAGTTATAGAAGCTTATTTAGGGAAAGAGGAGAATAAATATGCTGAAAGTTAACAATTTAAATGTATTTTACGGGGGTATTCATGCTTTAAAGGGAGTATCATTGAATGTTACAGAAGGGCAGATAGTTTCTATAATAGGTTCAAATGGAGCAGGAAAATCTACACTAATTAATGCTATCAGCGGAATAGTAAAATATAAAGCAGGAGAAATATATTATAAGGGAGAAAAACTACCAAGACATACGCATAAAATAGTTCAATCTGGTATTTGTCAGGTGCCTGAAGGCAGAATAATTTTTGCTAACTTGACGGTTATGGAAAACCTTAGGATGGGTTCGTTTTTAAGAAATGATAAAAATGAAATAGAAAAGGATTTAAAAAGAATATTTGATATTTTCCCAATTTTAAAAGAAAGAGAAAAGCAAATAGCAGGAACATTATCAGGTGGAGAACAACAAATGCTTGCAATGGGAAGGGGATTGATGTCAAATCCTAATTTAATTTTGCTTGATGAGCCATCTCTTGGTCTTGCACCTTTATTAATAAATACTATATTCGATATAATAATTGAAATAAAAAATATGGGAAAAACTATATTATTAGTGGAACAAAATGCTTTTAGAGCTTTATCCATAGCTGATTATGCATATGTGTTGGAACAAGGAGTAATTACAATGGAAGGAATAGCAAATGAGTTAATCACTAATGAGAAAATTCAGGAAGCTTATTTAGGTAAAAAAACGCAAACAAATTTTATCGATAATTTATAGAATGCGGAAACCTCATTATGAGGTTTTTCTTATTGATTTATTTGCATTATGAAGTTATTATATAGTTAAAATTGTAAAGGACGGTGGCTTATATGAAAATTACTTATTTAGGACACGCGGCAGTATTAATAGAAGAAGGAAAATTTAAGGGTATTATAGATCCCTTTATATCAGGTAATCCTCTTGCAAAAATTGATGTGAATGATTTGTATGATATTACACATATTTTTGTAACACATGGTCATGGTGATCATTTAGGCGATACTGTTGATATAGCTAAAAAATGTAGAGCTTTAGTAATAGCCAATGCAGAAATATCTGCATACCTTAACAAATTTAACATAAAAACACATGCAATGCATATTGGAGGTCGAATGAAATTTGATTTTGGTACAGTAAAAATGACCAATGCATTACATGGATCAGGTATTACCGATAATGGTAATATAATTTATGGAGGTAATCCTGGAGGGTTTATAATTGAAATTAACAATAAAAAGGTGTATCATGCTGGCGACACGGGCTTAACACTTGATATGAAATTGTTGGAGGATGAGAATATTGATGTTGCTTTCTTGCCTATAGGTGGAAACTATACAATGGATATTGAGGATGCAGTTAAAGCAGTAGATTTTATAAAGGCAAAAACAGTTATACCATTTCATTACGATACATTTGATATAATTAAAGTAAATTCTGAAGATTTTAAAAATAAAGTTAAAACATCCAATGTTAAAATATTAAATGTAAATGAAAGTGTTTTCATTTAGAAATTATTGATTACATGTATTGAATTGATAATTTCCTTATGATATAATCGGTGTGAAGTAAGCCGAAGACGGTTTGCACTAATGATGAAATCATAAAACTTAGCACTAAACAAGGGGAGGTTTTATTCTTTAATGTTTGCTTTAGTATTAATATTAAATGACATATCCAAATTAGATAATATACATGAAGTATTTTACCAAGAGGAGATAGGGGCTACCACAATTGACAGTCAAGGTATGGGCAAGGTACTCTTAGATCACAATATTAACATACCTATGCTTGATAATGTAAGGAAGCTTATAGATGGTAGAAAACCATAT
>JAEZGU010000032.1 GCA_023416855.1 Bacillota bacterium | reverse complement strand
CTTTTAAATCTAACAACAAAAGTCCATTATCATCAGCAACTCTAAAAACAATATTTAAGATTCCCGATTGAGTATCATTTAAATTAAGTATCCTTGAAATTAATAGCGGTCCCATTTCCGAAATAGTAGTTCTTACAGGAAGTCCATTCTCTCCGTAAATATCCCAAAACTGTACGGGGAATGATTTGTATGTAAAATTATCTATTTCAAAACGTTTGATTCTTTCCTGCATATTTTCATTATCAATGCCAGGTGTAGCTAAACTTGCCAAGTCACCTTTTATATCAGCAAGAAAAACAGGCACTCCCATTTCGCTGAAAGATTCTGCTAAAACTTTCAATGTTATGGTTTTGCCGGTTCCTGTTGCGCCTGCAACTATGCCGTGTCTGTTAGCCATTTTAGGTTCTAAATATATGCGTTTGTCACTTTTTCCAATCCATATTTTATTATCCTTATACATTGTTACCCCTTCCATTCTTTGAAATTATATAATTACATATATTGTACTATTTATATGCACTACTATCAACTTATTTCAACGACTTCCTTTATCATAAGGTATTCCTGAAGCTTTTGGTGCTTGGGATGTTTTTGAAAAGAATGTTAACACTATTAATGTTGCAATGTAAGGAATCATTTTATAAATATCGTTAGATATTGGAAGTGTCTTAAGAAATGGTATTGCAGAATATGCTGCAGCAAATGTCTTCATTACTCCGAAGAAAAAAGCAGCAAAAAATATTTTCTTAGTTCTCCATTGACCAAATATTAAAACAGCTAAAGCTAAAAATCCATAACCTGCAACTGTTGCATTAAAGTTAGTTGAAGTAGGAACTACAAATACAAGTCCTCCTATTCCCCCAAGCATACCTGAAATTATAACTCCTGCATATCTTATTTTATAAACATTTATACCAACTGAATCTGCTGCCTGTGGATGTTCACCGCAAGCTTTTAGTCTTAGGCCAAATTTAGTATGATTAACAACTATTTCGGCGATTATCGCAATGCCTATACCAATGTAAGTTGTTATATAACAATTTTGAAACAATATTGGTCCTAATACCGGAATATCCCCTAACAAGGGAACCTTAGATATATGAAATGTATCTAAAAACTGCACTTGTTGCACTCCCTGTACCATTCTTGCAGCAAAAATAGCAAAAGCCGGAGCAAACATATTTAGAGCTGTACCGCTAATTGTTTGATCTGCCTTTAAATTTATTGAAGCAAATGCATGTAAAAGTGAAAATAATGCACCTGTAAGACCTGCAATCAAAATAGCGAGTATTAACAACAACTGGCCGCTCATCATATTCTGAAACACACTTAAAAATGAAATACTGACGAAGGCACCCATTACCATTATTCCTTCAAGGGCTATATTAACAATTCCACTTCTTTCAGAAAACATTCCTCCTAAAGCAACAATCAACAAAGGAATTGCAAAAAACATAGTTTGTTGAGCAATAAAGTAAATTACGTTCATTTGCTTGCCTCCTCTTTTGATAACTTTTTGTTTATTTTTAAAATTATATTTTTAAATAATAAGGCAAAAGCACCACAATATATAATTGCAGCAATTATTATATCTATTACTTCCGGAGCAAAAGAGTAAAGCTGTATATTTACTCCTCCCACTGTTAAGTGAGCAATAAACAATCCGGCAAATAATATTCCGATTGGATTGGACATTCCCAATAAAGCAACGGATATACCGTTAAAACCCTGAGGCGCTAATATATCAACAACCTGTAAATACTTTCCTGAGCCTGCCAAATATAATAGACCTCCTCCAAGACCGGATAAGGCACCTGCTATGACCATAGAAAGAATTATTTTATTTTTGGCATTTATTCCTGCATACTTGCTTGCTGTTGGGCTTAAACCACAAGCTTTCAATTCATATCCTAAAGTTGTTTTGCTTAATATTATATAAATAACAATAACGGCTAGTATTGCAATAAAAATCCCTATATTAATATTATTTGTTTCAAAAATTTTATCAAGACCTGCCTTTGGTATAATCGCTGTTGATGCAACAGGCATGCTTTGGTTTTTAATTTTATCATGAATATTCTTTACAATAAGTATATTTACTAAATACATGCCTATGTAGTTCATCATAATTGAGGATATAACTTCATGAACATTATAAAATGCCTTTAAAACTCCCGGTAATAGTCCCCACAATGCACCTGCGACTAAAGCTCCACAAAGAGCAATTATCCAATGCATGTGTCCAGGTAAAAATGTCCACTTAATGCCTATATAAATGGCAACGAAAGCTCCCATAGTAAACTGACCGGATGCTCCAATATTAAACAGACCTGTTTTGAAGGCAAAGCCGACAGAAAGACCTGTTAAGATTATAGGGATTGCATTGTATAACATGTCACCTATTCCTTTAGCACCGTCTGCAAAACCACCTTGTAATATTGCAATGAAACCCGGAATTGCTTCTTTTGAATTACTTATTAAAAGTATAATAAATCCAAAAAGTAGACCAATAAATATAGCCATAGCAGCTGAAATAAAACTTACTCCCCAGCTTGAATTGATAAAATTAAACTTCAGCTTATGCTTCATTGTACACACTCCTTTTTGTTCCGGACATATAAAGGCCTAATTCTTGAACAGTAACTTCCTTCGGATTTAAATCCCCAACAATTTCACCTTCATACATTACCAATATACGGTCACTAACATTCATTACTTCATCCAAATCAAAAGAAATTAGTAAAACAGCTTTTCCTGAGCATCTTTGTGCAATTAATTGCTTATGTATATATTCAATTGCTCCAACATCAAGACCTCTAGTAGGCTGGACTGCTATGATAATTTCTGGATCCCTGTCAATTTCCCTTGCAACTATTAATTTTTGTTGATTTCCTCCTGACATCCCACGTACTACCGAGTCTTCTCCTTCACTGGACCTTATATCAAAATTGTTTATAAGTTTTCTTGCATATTCTTTAACTGCATCAAATTTAATAAATCCTTTATTTTGAAACCTTTTTTCATAATATGTTTGTAAAACAGCATTTTCTTTTAAACTGTAATCAAGGATTAAACCATATTTTTGTCTATCCTCAGGAATATGGGCAAATCCTGCGACACATTTTTGTCTTATTGTACTTTTTGTAATATCTTCATTGTTTAATAATATCTTGCCTGATGTTATTGGCAATAATCCTGTTATACCTTGTACTAATTCAGATTGACCGTTACCATCAATTCCTGCAATACAAAGTATTTCCCCTTTATTTACATTAAAAGAAACATTGTTGACTTTATTTTTCTTTGTCTCCTTATTAATAATTGTTAAGTTTTGAATTTCAAGTACAGGTTCATCAAATGAACACTCTTCTCTATTTACAATTAAGTTTATTTTCCGACCAACCATCATTTCAGACATTTCTTCTTTTGATGTATTATTTACATCAACTGTACCAATATATTTTCCTTTTCTAAGAACGCTGCACCTATGGGCAACCGCTTTGATTTCATTTAACTTATGAGTGATAAAAACTATTGATTTTCCTTCTTCTGTCATATCTTTCATTATTTTCATCAGCTCATCAATTTCTTGCTGAGTAAGAACTGCAGTTGGTTCATCAAAAATTAATATATCATTGTCCCTGTAAAGCATTTTTAATATTTCAACCCTTTGCTGCATACCAACTGTTATATCAGATATACGAGCATCCGGATCAATTTTTAACTTATATTGTTCACTTAGTTTATTAATTTTATTTCTTGCATCCTCCATTTTTAGGAAACCATGCTTAGTTGTTTCTTTTCCTAAAACTATGCTTTCTAAAACAGTAAAATTATGAACCAATTTGAAATGTTGATGTACCATTCCTATCCCTAAATCATTTGCATCATTTGGATTGTTAATTTTGACATGCTTTCCGTTAATAGAAATATCCCCTTGCTCTGCTTGATATAAGCCGAACAAAATACTCATGAGCGTAGATTTACCTGCTCCATTTTCTCCTAACAAAGCATGAATCTCACCCTTTTTCACTTTAAATGTTACATCATCTACTGCTTTAAAATCGCCAAACTCTTTGGTAATATGGTTCATTTCTATTACATATTCCATATACAAAGCTCCTTATGGTATATTATAGCAAAAAAGTGTCTTATCATAATATCGTCAAGACACTTTTTTATATCAATTGAAATCTCAACTGAAGTTAATATTTCTATTAATTTATTTCTTCCACTACAACTTTTTGAGTTTCAATATCCTTCGGACCTTCAACATCTTGGTCGCCAAGAATTTCAAATTCACTATTTACAATTCTTCCATAAACAGAATCGTAATCAGCTTGAGAGAATGTCTCAAATTTTGAGCTTTCCATTGGTAATTGAACACCATTTACAGTGGCATCCAACACTTGAATTTCTCCACCCGGGAATTTGTTATCATATAATAATTTAAGCGAATCATATACTGATTTGGTTAAGTTCTTCATTGAAGAAGTAATAACAGTTTCAGATTCTCCAGATTGGTCAACATCAACTCCTATAACCTTTGTTTTAGCTGTTTCAGCGGCTTTCATAACAGAGTTTCCTACAGCACCTCCGCATGCAAATATAACTTCTGTTCCTTCATTATACCATGCTGCAGCTTTTGCCATATTTTCAGGTGTAGCATCAAAGTTTCCTACATATGTATATTTGATGTTTATTTCTTTGTCTGCTAAACCTAATTCTTGAGCTGCTACCTCAGCTCCTTGAATATATCCATATCCAAAACGAACAACAGCAGGAACAGCCATACCGCCCATGAAGCCTAATTTTCTATAGCCGTCTTTAACTGCTGCATATCCTGCTAAGAAACCAGCTTCTTCTTCAGCGTAAAAAATAGATAATGTATTGTCCTTTACAACTGGTTCCCACTCTCCAGCATGTGGATAACCATCAAGAATTATAAATTTTACATCCGGATATTTGTCCTGTGCATTAAATACAGGAACTTCAAATAAGAATCCAGGACATACAATTACTTTAGCTCCTGCTTTTACAGCTAAATCAATAGAAGTTAAATAAGCGTCATCTGATTTTTCAGATGGTTTGTAATATTTATATGTCTTGTTAGCTTCTTCAGCGTATGCAACAACACCTTCCCACGCACCCTGATTAAATGATTTGTCATCAATAGTTCCAACGTCGGTGATTAGCGCTATTTCAAATGTTCCATCAGCCGGTTTATCTGTAGGCTGTTCATTAGCACATGCAGATAAAGATAATATCAACATAATTGCTAATGCGATGATACCTAATTTTTTCATAATCTCCTCCATTTATCATATAACTTAAATTTTTATAAATTAACGCTGAGCGTCATTTATCATTTTAATTGCAGAACTTGTACCAATTCTTGAACATCCAAGATTGATAAACGTTTCCATGTCCTCAATTGTCTTTATACCCCCGGAAGCCTTAATTCTAACACCATCACCTAAATATTTTTTAAATAATTTTATATCTTCTATTGTAGCACCACCTGTACCAAAGCCTGTTGATGTTTTTATATAGTCTGCCCCTGCATTAGTGACTACTTTACACATTGCAATTTTCTCTTCTTCTGTAAGATAACAGGTTTCTATTATTACCTTTAATATTTTATTACCTACAATTTTTTTAATGACAGATATTTCTTCTTCAATTTTTTTATATTCCTTATTTTTAACATCAGTAATATTTATTACCATATCAATTTCATTTGCGCCCTCTTTAATTGCCTGCTCACACTCAGCAATCTTTGCTTCAGTAACGGAATATCCTAAAGGAAAACCTATTACTGTACATATATTTATATCATCTTCATATGTATCTTTAATTCTCTTTATAAAACAAGGAGGAACACAAATAGAAGCTGTTTTATATTTTATTGCTTCATCACATAATGTCTTTATCTCACCCCAAGTGGCAAACGCTTTCAATAGCGTGTGGTCTACATGTTTTAAAATTTCTGTAACGTTCATAATAACTCCTTACCAAAATTATCTATATTTATATTCATAACATTAGCACAAAAATATACATTCGTCAAATAAAAAAGACGCCAAGTATAATCTCAGCGTTAAATAAAACTCATCTGTTCTTCTATGTTAAGTATTTTCTTTAAAAATGTCTTTCTATGTATTTCTACCGGACCATATTCTAACAGTGCTTGTACATGATCCTTAGTTCCATAACCCTTGTTGCTGGCAAATTTATATTGAGGGAATATTTTGTCCATTTCATCCATCTGCCTGTCTCTTGTTACTTTAGCAATTATTGAAGCAGCTGCGATGCCGTGACATTTTGCATCTCCATGGATTATATTTTGCTGAGGTATTTTGATATCTAATTTTTCGGCATCTATTAGAACATAATCAGGAACTATTTTATTACCTTCTTTATCCCGAATGTTTTCAATAGCCTGTATCATTGCAAGTTTGGTTGCGTTTTTTATATTAACTTCATCCACCATAGTGCAATCCATCTCACCTATACCGATTGCTACAGCAGATTCTTTTATAAGCTCGAATAATACATTTCTTTTCTTAGCAGTTAGTTTTTTTGAATAATTAACTCCTTCAATCAATAAACCTTGAGGCATAATTATTGCACAGGTTACTACACTTCCTGCTAAGCACCCTCGCCCAACTTCATCTATACAGGCAATATATTTATAACCCTTATCCCAAAGCTCTGTTTCAATTTTAAGCATTTCTTCTCCTTTATCTGACCAAAGAGTGATAGTCAGCAAGAACCGTCTCCACTGACCATTTCTGGTTGTTCTAAAGTGATATTACCTAACCTACCATTTCTAAAGTCATTAAATAATAAGTTAGCAACTCTTAAATAATCTATTTCTGTTTTGTTTATTAAAAATCCCTTTTTGTATGCAATATTATCTAAAACATCAAGAGGTTTCTCACCTAATTC
>JAEZGU010000053.1 GCA_023416855.1 Bacillota bacterium | reverse complement strand
TATTTAGCCTAATATCATATGTCATAGCACGGATAATACTATAAGGAGGAGAGATATGAAGAAAATAATAAAAATCATGATTTGTGTAGTTGTGTTTTTCATATTGATTACTCCAACTTATACTTTTGCTAATTCCATTCCCGATACAAGACTTTTACCACGATTGGTAGATGACGCATACTTATTATCAGACTATGAATATCAATCATTATTGGCAAAGCTTGATGAAATAAGTGAGCGAGAACAATTTGACATAGTAATAGTTACCATAAACAGTTTAGAAGGATATACTTCTACAGAATATGCAGATGATTTTTTTGATTATAACGGTTATGGTATGGGCGTTGGGTATGATGGCATATTGTTGCTTATTAGTATGGAGGATAGAGATTGGGCTATTAGTACTCATGGATTTGGAATTACTGCTTTCACAGATGCCGGTCAAAGATATTTAGTTGATCAATTTATTGGAGATTTAAGTAATGGAAATTACTCTGACGCTTTTCATAAATTTGTGGATATATCAGAAAGCTTTATAATTCAAGCGAAAACTGATAATCCATATGATTCATTAAATTTACCTAAAAAACCACTTTCACCTTACTTACCTATTTATACAACTGCAATTGGTGCTTTTATTGCTTTTGTAATTACAGGTATTATGAGGTTGCAACTTAAAAGTGTTTATTCGGAAAGTGCTGCATCAAATTATATAATAGATAATAGTTTAAAAATTACTGATAGTAAGGATTTGTTCCTATATTCTAATATAAGTAAAACAAAGATAGAAAAATCGCAAAGCTCTTCCGGTTCAAGCACTCATAGTTCATCATCAGGGCGCACACATGGGGGTTCAAGCGGAAAGTTCTAAGTAAGGGAGACATACTATGTATTTTGTAATTGCTCAGCTTGTAGGTTTTGTTGGAACTGGTATAATGTTTCTATCGTATCAGTGCAAAGATAGCGGAAAATTATTTCTTATGCAGATGTTATCAAACATAGCATATATTTTGCACTTTTTTATGCTGGGCGCTTTCTCGGGAAGTTTAAATTTACTTGTTAGCTTGCTTAGAAATTTTGTTTTGATTAACTCAAAAAATAAATGGGCGAAAAGTGACTATTGGATATGGCTATTTGTTGGTCTTCATATAATTTTGACTATTATTACATGGAAAAATGCATTTAGTTTATTACCATGTATAGGGATGATTGCCATGGCTATATCTTCATGGACAAGAAATGGGAAAAAGGTCAGATATGCTAATTTGTTCATAAACTCTCCGGCATGGTTAATTTATGATATTCATACTCGTTCCTATGCAGGAGTTTTCTGTGAAGTTTTACTTTTAGCTTCCGTAATAATCTCATTTTTAAGATATGGTATAAAAGCATTAGATCATGCTGAAGCTTAAAAAACAACCCGTTAAGTAACGGGTTGTTTTTTGTATTATATAAACAATAATAAGCTTATTGCCATAACTGCCATACCACTTACAAGTCCGTATATAGAAAGATGATGCTCACCATATTCCTGAGCTGAAGGGAGTAGTTCATCTAAAGATATAAATACCATTATACCTGCTACTGATGCAAAAATTATTCCAAATACTAAGTTATTAATAAACGGCATTAATAACAAATAACCAACCAATGCTCCTACAGGCTCTGAAAGCCCTGATAGAAATGAATATAAGAAAGCTTTTTTCTTGCTTCCTGTGGCATAATAAACAGGAACTGATACTGCTATACCTTCAGGGATGTTATGAATGGCTATTGCTACAGCAATTGGAATTGCTATAGAGGGTTCCTGAAGTGCAGATATAAATGTTGCAAGACCCTCTGGAAAATTGTGAATTCCAACAGCAAGTGCAGTAAATTTCCCCATTCTCAATAGTTTGGAGTCATTTGTTTTAGATGAATGATCCTTAATATCCTCAACTTTATACATATCATGAGGGTTTTCACCACTGGGAACTAATTTATCTATAAGTGCAATGAAAAGCATTCCGGCAAAAAAAGAAGCAACAGTAATCCAAGACCCGGCTTTTAGTCCAAGTTCTGCCGAAAGCGAATCTTTAGCTTTAACGAAAATTTCCACTAAGGAAACATAAATCATTACACCTGCAGAAAAGCCAAGGCTAACTGACAAAAATTTAGTATTGGTTTTTTTTGTAAAAAAAGCAAGAGCACTACCAATACCGGTAGATAGGCCTGCAAAAAGTGTCAAGCCAAAAGCAAATAAAACATTATTCATAAGTTGTCCTCCAAAATTACTACAGATTTATATCGAAACACATATACAATATGTTAAGTAATTAATACTATATGTTGATTAATTGTTTATACATTATATAAGTTTCAAACTGAACTGTAAAGTTAAGCTTGTATAATATATACCATCAAAAACATAATTTATATCAATTATATATTTGAATATTTAAAAAAATATTTTGTGTGACAGTTAAAACTTGTTATGTTACAATGATTAAAAATTAGTTAGTATCATTTATTGTTTATAGTGATAAGAGAGGAATTAGATGAAATTTAAGCATAGAATAATCAGTATAATAGTTGCTACAACAATATGCTTAATAATTATATATATTAGTGTTTTATCTTATAGAAATACACAAAATATCTATTTACAGCAGACTGTACAAACCATTATAAATCTAAAAAAAGATAATCTGAAAGATACTGTTAACAATATATTTTTAGAAATAGAAAGTCTAAGAAACACAAAGTATAACTATTATAAAAATAACACAGAAGCAAGACAAAGAAGATTACATGATGAAATGGATTTAACAGATGAAGAATTTGTAGCTTTTTTTAAAGAAAAATTTGATGATGATTTAAATGTATTAATGTGGACAGCATTTTTATGGGATAATGAAACAGGAGAAATTATATATGACTCTACTCGGCTGAACAATGGAGAAATAGAAATTACTGTAGAAAATTTAAAAAATTCATTGTCTTCCTATGCTACAATCAATAAGGGCAATATAGAAGGGATATTTGGAATTAGTAAAGCTTACATTGATGAAATAGTAAAAAAAGACATTGAAGAATTAATAAGACGAAAAGAATTTTCAAACGGTTCTTATATTTGGGTAAACGAGATAATAAATTATGAGGGTGGAGAAAATTATGCTATCCGAAGAGTTCATCCCAATTTAAAAGAAACAGAAGGCATGTATTTATCTACTGATATGGAAGACATAAAAGGTAATCATCCTTATCTAAAAGAATTAGAAGGTATAAAAAAAGATGGTGAAATATTTTTTACGTATTATTTTAAAAAGCTAAACAGTAGTCAAATATCTGAGAAGATAACTTATGCAAAGCTTTATGATGATTATGACTGGATAATAGCCATGGGTGTTCATTTAGATGATGTTAATGATTATATAGAACAAGTAAATAGTGAAATAAGTAAATTAACAACTGAAGTTAAAGAGAAACTATTAGTGCGTATTGTTGTGGTATTGTTAATTGGTTTTGTAATTATGTTTCTTTTAGAAAAGAAGCATATATTAACTTCCACTAAAAACCTAGAAAGAGAAATAAATTTAGATTCTTTGACCAAGTCATCAAGCAGGAGATATGGGGAGATAAATTTTAATGCTTTCTTTAAACAATATAAAATAATAAATGATAGCCCGGCAATCATGATGCTTGATATTGATAATTACAAGTCTATTAATGACAGTTATGGTCATCAAGTTGGAGATATAGTTCTAACTGAAATTGTAAAGACTATATATCATATTATTAGAAGTTCTGATGTTTTGATTCGTTGGGGCGGAGATGAGTTTGTTGGAATTTTTCCGGGTTTAAGAGCAGAACATTTAGAGGAATTTGGACAAAAATTATTAAGTGAACTTTCTTCTCTCAAGATTCCGGTAGATAGTGGAACAATAGCCATAACCGCATCAATAGGATTTTCTTATTTTAAAGAATCGGATAATGATTATAAGGATGTATTAAAAAGAGCAGATGATGCTTTATATATGTCAAAGGAGCAAGGCAAAAATAGAGTGAACATATTGCTATAATAAAATCCTTCTTAATGGATAAATATTTTATTGGTTATTTTTACCTGATAAGAATTGGAACAAAAATAGCTTCATAACGTCTTAATTATAGACAATAAAACTTTTTTAAGAGGTGAAAAATGAAAAATAAACTAATAAAAAACTTTGCATTAACTTTAGCTGTAAGTTCAGTTATTGCTGTTCCTGTTTTTGCTCAAAACATAAATATACCTACAGCATTAGAAACTAAAATAACTCCAATTAATTATATATTTAAACATTGGGCAGAGGTATATGTAGACCAACTATCTATTGATTTTGATATAGAAGAGATATTTAAGGATAAAAACTTGAATGACTATATTACAGCCGAAGATTTTAAAAATGCTATTAAATTGACAATTGATAAAAATTATGAAAATGCACCAGAGGTAATTGTAAGAGAAACTGTAGTATATGAATTAGCAAAAATTTGGGCTGAAAAATCAAACAAGAATTTAGACACTATTCCAATGATAAAAATGCTAATTTATTCAGATACCGGTGATATAGATGTAAAATATCTAAACGGTGTATACGTTGCTTATATGTATGATATAGCAAAAGGTAGAGGAGAAGGGATATTTGATCCTAAAACAAATGTTACTTACGGTGAGTTGGCTGTATTAATAAAAAATACAAAAGACGCTATAGAAAAAGAGCAAAACCAAGATACACAACCAATAGTTAAAGGTAAATATGAAACTAAAGGCAGATATGAAATTAAGGATGATAAAGTAGTATTTGATTTTGAATTAATGAGTCATTTTACAAAACAGCAACAGTTAATGATGGGCTCCGGACAGCAATTTGAATTAACAATTACAAATGATGAGGGTGAAGAAGTATATAAATTTTCAGACGGTAAAGCTTTTACTTTAGCTCTATTATATAAAACCCTTGAACCGGGAGAATCATTAAAGTGGCAAGATGAGTGGAATATGACTGATAAAGACGGGAAAAAAGTAAATGCCGGTAAATACAAAGCCGAAATAGAAATATTGGTTATAACTGAAGAAGATGAGAAAATTGAAGAAGAACAGCTTAAGACAGTTCTTACATTCACATTAAGAGAAGGTACTATTGAATCTGATGCTGCTAAAGAAATTATAAAAAATACAGCAAATGATTTATTAGAAGCATTAAAAAATAAAGATGCAGATAAAATTGCTGATTATGTGCACCCAGTAAAAGGTGTCAGATTTACTCCTTATACAACAGTTTCAATAGAAAATGATGTGGTTATGAGTAAAGAAAATATGAAATTATTCTTTGAAGATGAAAATTCATATATTTGGGGAAGCTATGATGGTATTGGAGAAGAAATAAAATTAACTCCAAGTCAATATTATGAGAAGTTTATATATACAGAAGATTTCATCAGTACAGACAAGGTTGGTTACAATAAGGTTCTAAGTAGTGGAAATTCGGTAGAAAATCAATTTGACGTATACAAAAATTCTATTATAGTTGAATATTATCTACCTGAAATTAATCCTGAATATGAAGGACTTGATTGGCAAAGTTTAAGATTAGTATTTGAAGAATATGACGGTAATTGGAAGTTGGTTGGAATAATTCACAATCAATGGACTATTTAATATTAACATTTATCTTGATGATTTGCAGCCCTATTAAGGGCTGCTTTTTAGTTTTAATTAAAATTACTATGGTATAACTTATTCAGTAAGGGTATAATAGTGTTTGAAATAAAACAGTATGGAAGGTGCTAATGTGAGCAAAGTATATTTTATAAAAAATACAGAATGTGATTATGATCAACTTGGCAAAGATGCCGTAGAACTGTTGAGAAAAATAGTGTCAGAGACAATGCATGAATTTGAAGAGAAAGTGCCTATTAAAGTTCACTTTGGAGAAAAAGGAAACACAACTTTTATTCCTGCAAAATGTTATGATGAAACAATAAAATATCTTAAGGAAAAGGGAGTTTCTCCTGTATATATTGAATCTAACGTATTGTATAGGGGGTCAAGAACAACTACTGAAAGACATATAAAGACAGCAATTTCTCATGGTTTTACACAGATTCCTATTGTAATAGCAGATGGAGAAATAGGAACAGAATATAATGAAATAGTAATAAATAAAGATTACATAGAAAAATGCAAAATAGGTAAGGGCTACGGAAACTATAAACAATTTATAGTTATGAGTCATTTTAAAGGCCATATAGAAGCAGGTTTCGGTGGTGCTTTAAAACAACTTGCTATGGGATTTGCCTCAAGAGGAGGTAAGCTTGAACAGCATTCAGGCATATCACCGATAATAGATGAAAAAAAATGTATAACTTGCGGTATCTGTGTCGAAAAATGCAACTATAGCGCGATAACTACACCTAAGAAAGCAGTTATCGACAGTGATAAATGTATAGGGTGTGCCGGTTGTATTGCGGTTTGTCCGCAAAATGCTATAAGAAATACGTGGAGCGGCTCTAATTTTTTAGAGAAGCTTGCAGAGTATGCTTATGGAGCAGCGAAAGATAAGGAAATTATTTATATTACCTTTGTACACAATGTCACTAAAGATTGTGATTGTAATGGTTCACATATGAATCCTATTGCAGAAAACATAGGTGTTCTTGCCAGTAAGGATCCCGTAGCACTTGATACCGCTTGCTTAGATTTAGTTCAGAAAAATGAAGATAGCAAGCTTTTTGATAAAGGCAGACAAACACTTAAACATGCAGAAAAAATAGGATTAGGATCTATGAAGTATGAGCTTAATTGCTTATAAATTTAACTATGGAGAGTAGCTATGAAACCGAATAGTAAAAAAGATATACCTCAGGCCAACAGATTATTCACAGACAGAGAAGAACAGCGAAGTGTATTTTGGAATGCATATAATAAGCTTAAGAGCAATCTTGATACAATTAATGATATTAAGGTTATTACATATTATGGAGTAGGCGGAATAGGAAAATCTAAATTATTAGGAAAACTAATAGCAGAAATGAAGGAAAAAGTCAAAAATCCACAATATATTTATATTGATTTTAATATAAATAATGATCCGAGAGCAGTATTAAAAAGTATGCGCAATAAACTTCAAAATGATTACAATTTTGAATTTCCCTTTTTTGACTTAGCCCTTTATGTATATTTAAAAAAAGTTGGAGAAGATGTAGATATAGGTGAAGTAAAAAGTTTATCAGCTAAAAGTCCTATTTTAAACGCATTATTGGATTTGGGCGGTGCTATACCTTTTGTTGGTTTGTATTCAACTGTTTTGAAAGTTGTTGATAATTTAGTTGCAGATACAAGAAATTATATGAATAGCCGAAAAACAGAATTGTATGAATTGCAAAACGAAGAGCCCAATGTAATTTTAAATAATTTGCCTTATTATTTTGCAGGTGATTTAGAAAACAATTTAAAAGGAAGCAAAGAACCATTTGTTGTATTTTTTGATACGTATGAAGTGTTAGTAAATGAGCTTATAAGCGTTGGAGAGCCATTAAAAAACGATGAATGGATTAGAGATGAAAAAAGAGGATTAATAACTAATGTTTCAAATGTATTATGGGTGATTGCAGGAAGAGAAAAGATTAAATGGGAGCAGTTTAATACAGAGTGGAAAGATTCCTTAGACCAACATTTGTTGGGCGACTTATCTCAGAATGACGCTGAGCAATTTCTTTATAATGCAGGTATATCTGATAAGGATTTAATAAAAGAAATTTATACATTAACAAATGGCACACCAGTTTACTTGGATTTATGTGTTGACAGGTTTTATGAAATACTTGAAAAAGATGCAGTGCCTACAATTGATAAAATCGGGAAAAATATAAATGAAGTAATTGAACGTTTTGTTAGATATATGGATGATAGTAAAAAAGATCTAATTTACATGTTATCATGTATTGATGAATGGAACGAGGATTTACTTTTAGAATTGTCAAAAAATATAATTCATGGAATATCATATAGCGCAGTTGAGAAAATCAAAGGGTATTCTTTTATTTCTACAGAAGATGATATAAATTATGTAATGCACCAAACTATAAAAGAAGTATTAAACAAAGCTTGTCCTAAAATGATAAGTGACAGAACATATGAACAAATGGAGTTGTATTTACGCAATGAACTAAGCAAAATTAATTCAACAAACAGCGAATATATAACACTATTGAAAAGATATATAAATTATAAGCTAATTTTAATTAATAGTGCAGAAGACTTTAAAGATTTTTATAATAGTGTATATTTGAGTTTCTATGATGAATTAAAAAATAGCTTTCAGTTTAAAGAGTTGAGCAATATACATTGTATCATTGCAGAATTCTCATGCGGAAAATTTGGGTACAGCTTAGAGACTGCTAAAGTAAATGTCGATTATTCAATAGTTTTAGAAAAGTCCGGAAAATATAGAGAAGCACTCAATATTTGTGAGACCGCATATGAGAGCTATAAAAAATTAGTTGGGGAAGAGCATGAGGATATAGTTCGCGTGATGAATATATTATCAAAAATCACTGTAACGACAGGAAAATATAATGAAGCATTAAATATTTCAGAAAAAGCTTTAAGTATAGGCAGTAGATTGTTAGGACAAGCTCATCCTGAAACAATTGAAGCATTACATTTACTATCAAAAGTATATAATAAGTTAGGAAAATATGAAAAATCATTAGAGTTAACAACAGAAGTATTAAGCATAAGGGAACAATTATTAGGACAAGAGCATCAAGATACTTTAAGTGCAATGAGTAATTTAGCGGTGCTTTATAGACTTTTAGGCAAATATGAAATGTCATTAGAATTAACCAATAAGGTATTAAACATAAGTCAAAAAACATTAGGAGAAGAACATCTTACTACAATAAGTGAGATGAACAATTTATCTTTGCTATATAAAGAAATTGGCAAGTCTAATGAAGCATTAGAGATAACAATAAAAATTTTAGATTTAGTTCAAAGAATATTAGGTGAGGAGCATCCTTCTACAATAAAATTAATGAGTAATTTATCTAATAATTATATAGTAATTGGTAAAAATGAAGAAGCTTTAAAAATAACAACAAAAGTGTTAAATTTAATGCAGAGTATATTAGGGGAAGAACATCCTGATACTATAAGCGTTATGAATAACTTATCCAACATATATAATAAAATCGGAAGTTATGAAGAAGCATTACAGCTATCAGAGAAGGTGCTATATTTAAGACAGCGGATATTAGGAGAAGAACACCCTAAAACTCTATCATCTATGAACAACTTAGTAGTAATCTATAAAAATATTGGTAAGTATGAAGAAGCATTGGAGCTAGCGAAAAAGGTGTTAGAATTAAGAAAAAAAGTATTAGGAGAAAATCATCCTTTTACAATAAGGGCAATGAATAATTTATCTAAAATTAACAGTATGTTTGATAAGAATAAAAAAACACTAAGAATAAAGAAAAAAGTGTCATGGAATTAAGAAAAAATCGGTAAACATATTTATAAATATGGAGGTGTAAAATGTCAAAAGATTTGTTAGTAAAACAACGTGAAGAACTATTAAGTATATTGAAGGAGCGTTTTGAAAATAATATGAACCGCCATAGCAATATTGAATGGTTTAAAGTTCAAGAAAAATTATTAACTAATAATGAAAAATTGTGGTCTCTCTATGAAATGGAGAGAACCGGTGGTGAACCTGATGTTGTTTGTTATGATTCAAATACTAATGAGTACATTTTTTATGATTGCTCAGCCGAAAGCCCTAAAGAACGCAGAAATGTTTGTTATGATAGAGAAGCACTAAATTCAAGAAAAGCACATAAACCGGAAAATAGTGCTGTAGATATGGCGACAGATATGAATATTGAGATTTTAACTGAAGAACAATATCGTTATCTTCAGACACTTGGAAGCTTCGATTTAAAAACGTCAAGCTGGGTAAAAACACCTGAGAAGATTAGAAAACTTGGAGGAGCAATTTTCTGTGATCGTCGTTATGATACTGTATTCGTGTACCATAATGGAGCTGAATCTTACTATGGTGCAAGAGGTTTCCGAGGAGTTTTAAAGGTATAAGTTACATATAAAAACCTCAGTTCAAAAACTGAGGTTTTATAATTTATTGTTTTTATGTAACAGTTTCAATAAAGGCTATTGCTCTATTTATATCCTCATCATTAGGATGACCAATTGAGCGTTTGCTAAAAAACTCAAATATTTTATTATCTTTATAAACAAAACTTCCCTTGCATGCAAAGCTACCTTTACATACTGCTCCTTTAGAAGCTAATTTTTTTATTAGTTTTTTATTATAGAATTTAAAACCAACACAGCTTGTTGAAAATACAAAGACGCTTTTTCCATATAAATTTAATTCTTCTACTAAATTGTATATTGAAGGAGATATATCTTCATTGTAAATTCCGGAGCCAAATCCTATTATGCTATATTTCTCAATATCAATATTAATATCTTTAGAGTTATTTAAATTAATTAAATCTGCCTTTGTTTTATCTGCAAATACTTTTGCTATTTTTTCAGTGTTGTTATTATATTTAGAGTAATAAATAATTAATGGTTTCATTTTTTCTCCTATTCCAATGCATTTTCAACTGCTTTAATTATTACTTTACTGCTATAGGTAGCACCTGATATAATATCCACATTTAGTGATTGTGACTTTAATATTAGTTCGGTTATTTTTTCTGCAGAGCTACCCTGTCCGTTATCGTGTTTGATAATTCTAATGTCTTTTAATTCATGATTCTTCACAAACACACTAACGTCAACACTGATGGGAAATACATTGTAGCTTCCTTCGTAGTAACCATCTTCTATCTCAGATAAATTAACATCGGATATCTCAATACTGGCAAGTTTTTTTAAATTTGATTGTGCCTTTATAAAAGCACCAATCATAACAAAAATTATTAACACAATTACAATAAGAACACTTCTTAATAATGAAAAACGACTCTTTCTCAATTTCAAATCGCTTTCTTTCATTTACAGTACCACAGCTGAATCAATACAGCTTAATTTCTCAACTGTATCAACAATCATTTTATCACGATTTTTGTTTTTCATATTTACAATTGAAGTATTCATAACTTTAGCGTTTTTTGATTCGCACAATTCTTTCATTTGTGCTATAGCTCTATTTCCTCCCATCCACGGATACGGGAAGAATTGTGTAACATAGCAATTGATTTTTTTTCCTTGTAATGATTCGCATTTTGTTAGATATGCTTGTAATACTGGAGAAAGCGAAAATCCACGTACCGGTCCCCCCAATATTATAATGTCATAATCATTGATATTAGGTGAATTTGTTAACTGTATTTTATTTATATCTGCTTCATCGTCATTAGCTGCTGTTATTTGTTCAATTGACGTTAAATAACCATCAGCTTTAAGTTTTGTCATAATTTTTTCAGCTACGTTTAATGTGTTTCCTGTTTTGGAATGAATTAATATTCCAATTTTCATGATATCCTCCTATATTAAAAAATTATCGTTCATAATATTGATAATTACAATATATAACAATGCTAAATAATTGACAATACATTATTTGGAAAAATAAAAAATATTATTGATTTGATTAATAATAAAAGGACAGATTTTAAAATTAAATTAAAGTCTGTCCTATGATTAAATGCTATTTATTAATATGGCTCTTGATTTTCTCTTTTACATGATGTATGAAGTCATTATGTGGCTTTTCTACGAAAAACATGGAAAGTCCGCCCAAACCAACATGGGTACCGACAGCTACTCCCATTTGCATTATATATATATCGCCTTTAAATTCAGCTTCAATTAACATTGTTTTCAAATTTTCAGCTTTATTTATATCAGAAGTATATCCAATAATAACAAAATTAGTATGTTCGTAATCTACCCGATTTAGAAATTCTTCAATATAATAATTATACACTTGCCTTATTCCACGTTTTTTAGCAACAACAGCACCTTTTGTATTTTTCATTGACATAATAGGTTTTACATTTAATAATTTGCCAATTACACCACTTGTATTTGATAGTCTTCCACTACGTATTAAATTATCCAAATCGTCTACTGATAAATAATGCTTGATTCTATATTTTATTGTTTGACAGTATTCTATAAGTTCTTCAAATGTGTAGCCTTTTTCAATGAGCATGGCACATTTCATAATAAGCCATCCGCTTCCGTGACTCATAGAAACAGAATCTATTACTTCAAATTGAATTTTTGATTCGGGATTTTGCTCATAATATAATTCTTTTGCCAGTATTGCACCTTGATATGATCCACTTGTTCCACTTGACATACAAATGCAAAGTATTTTCTCGAAACCTTGATTAACCGCTTCTTGTATGCAGGCAATATAAGATTCCGGACTTGGCATAGAAGTTGTTGGGTGTGATTTGAATGTCATTAAGTTTTTATAAAATTCATCATTGGAAATATCAATACGATCTTTGTATTCCTTGTTCTCAATTGTTATAACAAGTGGAGCCAAACTAATATTGTAACGATCTAAAATTTCTTGTGATAAATCACATGTTGAATCAGCCATTAATTTTATTTTCATAAGATACTCCAATCATGATATAGAAAATAATTTCATTTCTAATATTTTTTTGCTATATCATATCATCTTGTTCGACATCATTCAACCTTTTTTGACAAATTATCCTGCTTGTTATTATTTATATAATTTCTAAGCAAACATGTTAAATAATTAATAATTCATATATCGTAAAAGTAAAACTACTTATTTAGAAAAGAAAGGTTTTATTCAAGCTATTAAAAATAATTGTAAATAATTACTAATTTTTTGTAGTTGTATGAATACGATTATCATGCTATAATCTTCCTATATTTTACCTTTGTTAATATTATAATTAACAATCTTATTTTTTTTTGGAGGATTAATTTCATGGATGAAGAATTTAATATTGAGGAAAATATGTATGTTGAAGGAAATATAGACTCTGATATAGAAGTAACAGATGAGGATGAGGATAAGGTTGCACTGATTGGTAATTTTATTAGGGACAAGTCTTCTGAAGGAGAATTAACAAATGCAGAAGATTTGTTAGAAGAACCTATATCTTTAGAAGTTGACGAAGTTCTAACAATGATAGAAGAATTGAACAAAAGAGATGATTTTTTGGATATAGTTGTTCACAAAGGAAAAGAAAAAGTTTATTTATATTCAATAAATTTCATAACTAAAAATTATGCTAATATGATGATAGTAGTGGAAGAAAAAGATTTTTTCAAAATGATAGCAGATACTGTTAGGCAAGAGTCTAAAATTTATCCAAGACCTACTAATGTTAAATTATTTAGTAAAGCACCTTTCAAATTGTCAAAAGATGATTTCTTGGAAATATATAATCAGCTAAAGAAGAAAGAAGAATATAAAGATATTCAAGAAGTTAAAGCTTCTAATAACGCGATATATTTATACTCTGAAGATTTTATGAAAAGAGCTCATGCGGCTTCTATAGCCGAGTGGATTGAAGTTGAAGCTGAACAAAATCCATAGAGTAAAATAATAATTATATGAAAGGAGATGACATAATGTTTGGTAAAATAGGAGCAGGAGAGCTGATTTTAGTTTTAGCAATTGCTTTAATAATTTTTGGTCCAACAAAATTACCAGAGATAGGCAAAGCACTTGGTAAATCTATTAATGAATTCAAAAGCAATGTAAATAAAACAAATGACCAAATAGAAGAAAAGAATATTGAAGAAAGTTAAACTATAAATTACAACATATTCGTGAAGTATTATCTATTTTGAAGGGAGAGTAATTATGTTTGAAAGAGAAATTGATAATTTTATCAAAAAAGTAAGAACAAGACGTGAATTTTTAAAATTGAGCGGTAAGAGTATTGCAGGAGTTGCAGTTACAACTTCAGTTTTAAATCTTATTGGTTGCTCAAAACCTGAAGAACCAACAGATGCACCGGTAGAAGGTGTACAGGCATTTGTAACTCCAACAGGATTACTTGTTGCGGAAGCAAATAAATGTACAGGTTGTCAAAGATGTGAAATGGTTTGTACTGTAGCAAACGACGGAAAAATACATCCGTTTGTATCCAGAGTTAAAATAGCAAGAAACTTTAACTATGGTGATGAAATCAAAGATAATTGGCGTGATGAAAATGGATATTTTGGTAACTTTTTAATGACACCTGAAACTTGTCATCAATGTGAAGATGCTAAATGTGCAGCTGCTTGTCCTAAGCAGGCTATAAAACAAAATGAAACTACAAAAGCTTGGTCAGTTGATAATGATCTTTGTATAGGATGTGGAGCATGTACAGAAGCATGCCCATGGAACATGCCTACAATTGACCCTGAAACAAACAAATCAACAAAATGTATTTTATGTGGTGCATGTGCAGATAACTGCATAACAGGTGCATTAAGAATGATTCCATGGGAAAAATTCGAGGCATCAGTGAGAAAATTAGGATACAGTGCTTAGTAAATATTTTTAAATACATATATTAATAAATTTTTGATTGGAGGAAGAATAATGGCTAAGGTATCAGGTTGGACAGGAAATTTATTAAGAGTCAACTTAACAACTAATAGTATAAAAGTTGAAGATTCAATGAAATATAAAGATTTAATAGGTGGTGCAGGTCTTGGATACAAGATTATATTTGATGAAGTGCCACAAGGAACAAAAGCATTTGATGAAGCAAACAAGGTAGTATTTGCAGTTGGACCTTTAACTGGAACAGCAGCGCCTTGTAGCGGTAGAACAAATATTACATCTTTAGGACCAACAAATCCATATAATGCTATTACAGATAGCCATATGGGAGGAAACTTTGGTGCTTGGATGAAATTTGCAGGATATGATGCGATTGTAGTTGAAGGTGAAGCAAAATCTCCAGTTTGGATAAAAATTGAAGATGACAAAGTATCAATTGAAGATGCAAGCAACTTATGGGGTAAAGGAACAGTAGATACTACAAAAGCAATTAATGATATAATGGGTAAAGAAGCTTGTATAGCTGCAATAGGTCAAGCAGGAGAAAAACAAAGAAACTTAGCTTCAATAGTTAACTCTGTAAATCACTCAGCTGGAGGACATGGAGGAATTTTAGGGGCCAAAAAGTTAAAAGCAATTGGTATAATAGGTAAAAGAGCAGTTCACTTAGCAGATGAAAATGCTCAAGAGTGGTTGAAATTAAATGAATACATGATGACTGATATTATCGGTGCTAATAATCAACATGTTGTACCAAATACTCCGCAACCTTGGGCTGAGTATCATAATCCAGGAAGCCGTTGGACAGCACAGCTTGGATTGTTCTGGGGAGCAGCAAAACCACCGGTAGAAACTGGAGAGTGCGCAGCAGGAGATAAAAATAAAGTTGGACTTCGTACACAAAAAGCAGTATTTGATTTAGGACCTATAGCTGAAGAAAGAACAGTAAAAATGGCTGGATGCTATTCATGTCCAATACGTTGTCAATCAAATATGTACATGCCGGAACTTGAAAAATATGGTTTAACTCCATATGCAACAAGTACTTGTATAAACTATTCATCACCGGCTAATGCAATGGTTAAAGGTTTTGCTGATGGAGAAAGCAAAGGTATGGATTCAATGATTACTAAATGCCTTGGCTCAAGACTAGCAGATGATTATGGTATCTGGAGTAACTATGGCCAATTACCAAGAGATTTCAAATATGCATACAATTCCGGTAAATTAAAAGAAGTTCTTCCTAAAGAAGAATATGACAGCATTAATTTTGAGTTATTAGAAAATGGCGATCCCGGATGGATGGTTGAATATTATAATAATTTAATTAAAGATGGAGAATTCTCTCATCTATTAGATGGACCATATTGGTTAGATCAAAGATGGAACTTAGGTAAAGAATACTGGGATGGATATGGAAACAATATTTGGTCTAAGATGGCATTTCCAAAACACCATAGTAATGAATCAGGTGCGCAGGTGGGAGTATTAGTTAACATTATGTTTAACAGAGATGCAAACTCTCATACTCATATGAACTTTATAGGAGCAGGTCTTCCTATTGAATTGTTAAAAGAAATAGCTGGTGAAGTTTGGGGTTCTCCAGATGCATTAGATGCACCAAAGAATTATACTCCAATGAATGAATATAAAGCTAAATTTGCTAAATGGTCAATTGACAGAAACTTTTTACATGATTCAATTACGTTATGTAACTGGGTATGGCCTATGACAGTATCACCATCTAGGGATAGAAATTACAGAGGAGATACAGCTTTAGAGTCTAAATTCTTTAGCTTAGCTACAGGTTTAGAAACATCAGAAAAAGAATTGGATTATATGGCTGAAAGAATATGTACTCTTCATAGAGCAGCAACAATAAAACAAATGAATACAGTAGATATGAGAAATGAGCATGATACTATACCTGAGTGGGTATTCAATGTTGATCCTGACATGAAGCCATTTACAGAAGGTACAGTTAAGCTTGACAGAGATGATATGCAGTTAGCATTAACTATGCTCTATAAAGAATATGGTTGGGATGAGAAAACAGGAGCACCTACAAGAGCTACCTACGAAAAATTAGGTCTTAAAGATGTTGCTGATGAACTTGAAAGATTAAACTTACTTCCATAGCATAGTACTATAAATAGTAGAATGGGAAAGCATTTTGCTTTCCCATTTTATATAAAAAAAGAGAGTGATTTATATGATATTAGAATTATTAATTCATAATTTAACAAAAGAAAACATACCTGAATTAAATAAGGATAAATGTATAAATACTTACTGCAAAAGTTCAAGGTGTCAAATATGTAAAGAATCCTGCTTTGAAAATGCAATAATATTTAAAAATGGCCAGATATATTTTGATGAAAAATTATGTACTGAATGTGGAATGTGCAAAGTTAAATGTCCAACACAAGCTATAACATTAAAAGGAATAGGTGATGAAGAAATATATGTTAATGCCGAAGAAAAGGAAAATTTAGTATTTTCTTGTTCGTTAGAAGGAGCAATAGGTAATTTAAAAATTAGTTGTTTAAATTCATTGCATCCAGAATTAATCTCGGCACTTTTTATAATTCACAAGGAAAAGAAATTTCATTTTAATTTGAGCAGTTGTGTTAAATGCCAATATGGATACGATAATTCTTTATTTAAAGATAATTTAGATAAAGCATTAATTTTTGTGAAGCAAATTGGAATAAATCCAATTTTTGAAATTCATACAGAAGAAAGTGAAAACAGTAAACTTCAAGATTTAATTACTGAAGTTATATCCAGAAGAAACTTATTTAAGATGGCTAAAAAAGAATCTGGAAATGTAGTAATAAAAACACTAAACACCATAATTGAGTCTAATAAAAATGAACTTTTCAATAGAAGTGTATTGTTAGAATCTTTAAAAAATGTTAAAGTTGAAGGTGAAAGTTGCAGTTCCGATATGTTTTGGGAATATTGGAATGTTAATATAAATTGTGACGGATGCAGCAAATGCATAGATGTATGCCCAGGTAAGGCATGGAAGATTGAAAAATCAGAAAGAAACATAAAAGTATATTATAATTTTGGCAATTGCTTTAAATGTGGCTTGTGTGAAGAAATTTGTCCCAAAAAAGCTTTGAGTAAAGAAAGTATTAGTTACTTTCAATTGCCAAAATTTATATTAAAAAAAGAAATAAATTTACAAACATGTAGTACATGTAATAAAAAGTTTATACCTAAGAGCAAAAAAGATAGCCAATGCGATATTTGCAAGAAAAAAGAACTGTTGAGGAAGAAAATATCCCAATTTATGTAATGCAAAGATCTTTTTAAAAAGGAGAATCATATGTTTGGTAAAATAGGTGCAGGAGAGCTAATAATTATATTACTTGTTACTTTATTCGTAGTAGGACCATCAAAGTTACCGGAGTTAGGGAAAGTTGTAGGAAAATCATTAGGAGAATTTAAGAAATTTTCAAATGATTTAAAACAAGATTTATCTTTAGAAGAAAAGAAAGAAGTAAAAACAGAAGCTATAGATAAAAAAGAGGAAATAGTAAATTCTGATCAAACTATAAAAGCAGAAAATGATGATCAAACAGATATTCCTAAAGAAGTATAGAATACTAAGATTATAAGCTATAGAATACATAAATGTAGTTTCGGAGGATTTTATAATGTTTTTTGAAAAGTTACATGAATTAGATAATTTAAAAGAAAATATTGTTATTACAATATTAACAGGTAATAATATAGGCAACAAGCTTTTGTTGTCGGATAAAGAAGAAATATATTCAACAAATAATGAAATTTCATGGAGTAAAATTATATCAAATGTTCCTGAAAATAAGAAAAGCCAAGTAATAAATATAAATGAGGAAAGAGTATATTATGATTTTATCAGACAATCATTCAATGTAGTGATTTGCGGTGCAGGGCATATATCCATGCCACTTATTAAAATGTGTAAGATGCTTGAGTTACCTGTAACAGTTATTGATGATAGAATTAATTTTACAAATAATGCAATAAAAGAAGGTGCAGATAAGGTAATTTGTAAACCTTTTAAAGAAGCACTTAGTGAAATTAAAGGAGACATGGGAACCTTTTTTATTATAGTTACAAGAGGTCATAGATACGACCAAGAATGTTTGCAGAGTATAATTGAAAAAGAAAATGCATATATAGGAATGATAGGTAGTAAGGTAAGAGTTAAAAAAGTGCTGGAATTTTTAGAGGATGAAGGTGTTTCTAAAAATAAATTAGAAAAAGTATATACTCCAATAGGGTTGAAAATTGGTGCAGAAACTCCTGCTGAGATAGCTATATCCATTATGGCAGAAATAATTGAAGTAAAAAATAAGAAAGCAGGTACAAGTACTTACTCCCATGAAGTTATGGATGGCTTGCTAAATGATAGTTATAAAGAAATACCTAAAGCTTTGATAACATTAGTATCAAGGAAAGGTTCCGCTCCAAGAGATGTAGGTACTAAAATGATAGTATTAAAGGATGGTACAATTATAGGTACTATTGGTGGAGGTTGTGTAGAAGCAAACATTAGACAAACAGCTTTTACTTGTATGGATAACAGAACATCTAAATTAGTTAAGGTTGATATGACAGGAATAGAAGCTGAGGATGATGGAATGGTATGCGGCGGAATAGTTGAATTATTTGTAGAGTCAATTATAAATTAAAGCGATTATAATTATACAATTAGGAGTAAGAAAATGAAGCAAATTAAAACAGTAAATGCTGTTGGACATATACTTTGTCATGATATTACACAAATAATTAAAGATGTTACAAAAGATGTTGTTTTTAAAAAAGGACATGTTGTAAGAGAAGAAGATATTCCGGTGCTTTTATCTGTAGGAAAGGAAAATCTTTATGTATGGGAAAAGCAAGAAGGAATGCTACATGAAAATGAAGCTGCAGAAATACTTTATAAAATTTGTAAAAATGAATATATGAAACCTTCACCTGTTAAGGAAGGGAAAATAGAAGTAATTGCTGATGCGGATGGTCTATTTAAAATAGATTCGGAAAGACTTTTTGAAATTAACAGTCTTGGAGAAATGATTATAGCAACAAGACATGGCAATACTATTGTAAGAAAAGGGGACAAGTTAGCAGGTACAAGAATAATTCCACTAGTAATTGAAGAGAAGAAAATGAAAAGAGCTCAAGAGATTGGTGGAAATAAGCCCATAATGTCAATACTACCCCTTAAGCATAAAAAGGTAGGAATAGTTACAACAGGAAGCGAGGTATATCATGGAAGAATTAAAGATACCTTTGGACCTGTTATAATAGAAAAATTTAATGAATTTGATACTGAAATACTTGGGCAGATTATTGTTGACGATAATAAAGAAGCCATTACATCAGCAATACTAAAATTTATAGAAGAAGGTGCAGATATTGTAGTTTGTACCGGAGGTATGAGTGTTGATCCAGATGACTGTACCCCGGGAGCAATAAAAGACACTAAAGCAGAAATAATAACATATGGAGCACCTGTACTTCCGGGAGCAATGATGTTAGTTTCGTATTATAATTACAATGGTAAGAATATACCAATATTAGGCCTTCCGGGCTGTGTAATGTATGCAAAACGTACTATTTTCGACTTATTGCTTCCAAGAATTATGGCTGATGAAAAATTGAAAAAATCTGATATAGATAGGTTGGGACAAGGAGGATTATGTTTAAACTGTGATATTTGCACGTATCCTAACTGTGGTTTCGGTAAAGGATATTAAGTAATATACTTAATATCTTTTTTTATGTATTCCCATCACTATAGATTGAATATAAATTTATATTGATTGTTATGTGCTTAAATTGTATTATAAGTATTATGAATTAAAAAGAATCGAAATAATATAACTTGACGGAGAAACAAATGAATTTATTTAATGACAAAATATTTTATAAATCAATGCTCGCCATAGCACTACCGATTGCATTGCAAAATTTAATCACTTCATCGGTAAATATGGTTGATACATTGATGATAAGCAGCTTGGGACAAAGCAGTATTGCTGCAGTAGGATTGGCAAATCAATTTTTTTTCTTTTATATACTAATTACTTTTGGAATAAACAGCGGATCATCGATTTTTATTGCTCAGTATTTTGGTAAAGGAGATATTTCCAGCATTAGAAAAGTATTAGGACTTGCAATATCCTTGTGTACATTTGTTGGAGCTATATTTACAGTAACAGCAATGCTGTTTCCACAAATAATAATGAGAATTCTAATTGATGAACCGGATGTCATAAGAATAGGTAGTGATTATTTAAGAATAGTAGCAATATCATATATTCCTACTGCCATTACCTTTGCGTTTAGTGTAGCATTAAGAACTACGGGAAATCCTAAAATACCTATGAAAATTTCTATGATTTCCTTTTTTACAAATACTTTTTTTAATTATATATTAATATTTGGAAAATTTGGAATTCCTGCAATGGGCGTAAAAGGAGCCGCTTGGGGAACTGTAATTGCAAGAGTGGTAGAAATAGGAGTAACATATTATGCAGTGTATTCCAAAAATGACATTTTAGCAGCACGAGTTAATGAATTATTAAGTTGGAACAAGGAATTTATAAAAAGATATTTAAAAACTACTTATCCGGTAATATTGGCAGAAGGTGCATGGTCTTTAGGGCAGGTAATGTATTCAATTGCTTATGCGAAACTTGGAGAGGAGGCAACAGCAGCAGTACAAATTACCAATACAATACAAAATGTTTTTTTTGTATTGGTAAGAGGATTAGCCAATGCTTGTACTGTAATGATTGGAAGTAAAATAGGTAGTGGAGATGAGGAAGAAGCATACGAATATGCTAAGAAGTTTATGATGCTATCTATACTGTTAGGACTTGTTTTGGGCATAATTCAAGCACTAACTCCTAATTTAACATTAAAGCTATTTAGTGGATTAAATCCAAGCCTATATGAGTTATCAAAAAAATTGTTAATAGTTATGGGATTGACCTTTGTTATAAGAGTATTAGGTGCCACAGGAATAGTGGGAGTATTAAGAGGTGGAGGAGATACAACATTTGCAATGATTTTAGATGCAGGTACAGTTTGGATTATAGGTGTTCCTATTGCATTTGTTGGAGCATTAATGTTAGATGTTCCTGTTTATTGGATATATGCGTTAGTAACGATAGAAGAATTAATCAAAGTTATATTAATTATACCAAGGATAATTTCGAAAAAGTGGATAAAAAACATAACATAAATAATTATTTTTTATAGTTTGTAAAATAAATTAGTTATTATCCGATTGTTGATAAGTAAAGAACGATATTTTAATAATTATGAGGTAGACATATGAATAAAAGTTATAAAAGATTTATAGTTTTAGGAGCTGCAACCGGAATAAATCTTGTTTCCGGAATGCTTTATATTTGGGGAGTTATCAGTAAAGCTTTAGTAGAGCAATTAAATTGGACCAGTACACAAGCATCCCTTCCATACACATTAGCCACCATATCTTTTGTTGTTGCAATGGTTGCATTTGGCAACATTCAAGATAGAAAAGGACCAAGAATGATTGGTACAATTGGTGCAATTTTAATGGGTTCAGGACTTATTATTTCCGGATTAACCCTAAGCCCTGCAATGTTAGTTATATCAATGGGTATAATTTCAGGGTGTGGTATAGGTATACTTAATGTATCAACAACACCACCAGCAGTAAAGTGGTTTCCTCCTGAAAAAAAAGGTATGATAACTGGAATAGTTGTAGGGGGAGTAAGTGTATCATCTATGCTCTACTCACCATTTGCAAACTATTTAATTGAAAATCTGAGCATATCTAAAACATTTATTATAATTGGCTGTATTGCATTATCCATATCAATCATATTAGCACAATTTTTAAAGAATCCACCAATTGGATATGAGATAAAGTCAAGTAAAAGCGCTATATCTAATAATGACTTTACTTGGAGAGAAATGCTTAAGACAAAAAAGTTTTATATGATATGGTTTATGTTAGCATTATCATCATCAGCAGGACTTATGATAATAGGACATATTTCAAATATAGCTAAAGTACAAATCGGCTGGGAAGGTGGATTTATTTTAGTAATATTACTGGCTATATTTAATACAATGGGTAGATTTGGAGGAGGAACTATATCTGATAAAATTGGAAGAAGCAAATTGATGAAAATAATATTTTTAATGCAGGGAATCAATATGTTTTTATTCAGTTTTTATAGTAACACAGCATTATTAGCATTAGGAACAGCTATTGCAGGCGTATGTTACGGAGCAACATTTTCAGTTTTTCCTGCAACAATCTCTGACTTATACGGTCTAAAAAACTTTGGATTAAATTATGGTCTTATGTTTACAGGATGGGGACTTGGTGGAGTAATAGGTCCTATGACAGGAGCAACAATATTTGATATGACCGGAAATTATGGTACAGCATTTATTATAGCTGGTTGCTTATTGATTCTTGCCTTTTTAATAACATTTGTATTGGACAAAAGCAAATAAAAATGGGAGATTTCGCTAATAATTTAGGATAAGAGAGGTATTTTTCATGAAAAAAAGTACCACTAAAGAATTTTATACACTTTCTAAAGAAGAACAAAAAAACAGACTAAAGGAAATTGTGTTAGTATTTCTTAAAATTGGAATAACAGCCTTTGGAGGGCCAGCAGCACATGTTGCCATGATGGATGATGAAATTGTTAATAAAAGAAAGTGGTTGGATAAGGATAAATTTTTAGACTTCTATGGAGCGACCAATCTTTTACCTGGACCAAATTCAACAGAACTTGCAATTCACCTTGGATATGAAAGAGGGGGATGGCGTGGTCTTATATTAGCAGGTATGTCATTTATATTGCCTTCAACGCTGATTGTTATGGTGTTTGCTGTAATATATACTTTATTTGGTGAGTTGCCGGAAGTGTCAGGGATATTGTATGGTATTCAACCGGTGATGATTGCCGTTATTTTACAGGCATTAATAAGGCTTGCAAAGTCAGCAGTTAAAAATATATCCACTGCTTTTGTTGGAGCAATGGTTACACTATTTTCTTTCTTTGGATTTCATGAGTTGTTACTTTTGCTGTTAGCGGGAGTTATAATGATGTTCATCACAAACAGGAAGAAAATTAATGACTTGGGGTTATCTGTATTTGTTCCAATTTTACCTTCAATTAGTATTGCAAATAAAGGTATTTCATTAAGCAACATGGATCTATCCACCATATTTCTTACATTTATAAAAATTGGTTCAGTTTTATATGGTAGCGGATATGTTTTGTTAGCATTTTTAGAAGCTGATTTTGTAGAACGTTATGGTGTTATTACAAGTCAACAGTTATTAGATGCTGTTTCTGTAGGACAAATTACACCTGGACCTGTCTTTACCACGGTTACATTTATTGGTTATTTGATACAGGGTGTTCCTGGAGCTATACTTGCAACAATTGCAATTTTTATGCCTGCATTTATATTGATTGGGATTTTAAATCCAATTATTCCTAAGCTGAGAAGCTCAAGTTGGGTATCAGGATTGCTTGACGGTGTAAATGTTGCATCATGTGGATTAATGGCGGTAGTAAGTTTGAAATTAGGTTTTTCTGCTATCATTGATATACCTACAGCCATACTTGCTATACTATCGTTGATAGTAGTCTTTAAATATAAAATAAGCTCAGCCCGGTTAGTGTTAGGCGGAGGAATTATAGGATTAATAATATCATTATGGTCATAGGGTACATTTCTCTATGACTTTTTTATTGACATAATATATAATATCAATTATAATTCATACATATTTACTAATTTAGTAATTTACTAATTTAGTAAACACAAGCAATATAAATAATAATAAATGGAGGCATTAAAATGAAAATACCAACTACTTTAAAACATAAACCGGTTATAGTATCAGAAAACTACGAAAATGTAGATGGAAGATATGCATATAAAACAGATGCAAAAGGACTTTCTTTAGGATTGGCACAGTGGAATGATAGAGGAAAGGTAGATATTTCAGCAAAGGTATGGCGTTACACCGGAGAAAAGTGGTCAAGACAATCGGAAGAGCTACCACTTCATCGTGTGCTGGATTTAGCAATCCTTGTCTGCAGGACAAAGCTTCATTTCCAAGATGCTTATAGGTACGAAAATTTATATGATACAGAGAGACCTATAATAGATAGAGTAGGATTACAAGGGGATGCTATGACAGTAGCTGTATGTACTGATAATGAAAAGATAGATGAGGATATAAAATTATTTAATCAGGTACTTAGTGAAGATGGGGAACTTATAGGGGAACGATTAACAACATTGTCAAGGATACTTAAGGAAATGGGGTATTAGTATGGATAAAAGAAAAGAGCTTAAAGAGCTTTATAAAAATATGAAGACAGAAATGGGTATATTTATTGTTAAATCAAATTTTAATAATAAATGTCATATAGAAGGCACCCAAGATTTAAAGGGGACTATAAATGGAACCAAATTTAAGTTGAACTTAGGAAACCATTATAATAAAGAGCTTCAAAAGGAATGGAAAGAAAATAAAGAAGAAAACTTTACGATTGAAATACTTGAAAATCTTCAATACGATAAAGATGAAGCTAAGACAGACTATACAGAGGAATTAGCTATACTAAAGATGGTTTGGGAAGAAAAGCTATCAAACCAAGGGTTAGAGTTTTACAAATAAGGAAACATATAATGAATGCAATTTTAAATTGTATCTCATGTAAACTTTTGTTTTAATGTAATAATTAAAATGAGAGTTTTTTTGCTTTAATAAAAAATAATCAATTTTTATCCGATAACAGTTGACAGAAAAAAATGGAAATAATATAATAATATTATACTATAGTATAAAATTGAACAACAGTATAATTACTATATAAAAGGTGGCAAAATGAATTATTCTAAAGCAAAGTTAAGTCTAAGAGAGTTAAATTATGCAAAAACAAGGTTTAAAATTTTACAAACATTTTTAGAATTGATTATACAAAAAGATTATGAAGCAATTACTGTAGAAGAAATATGCGAAAAGGCAGAAATATCAAGAGGAACATTTTTCAATTACTTTCCTACTAAGGAACATATTTATACTTTTTACGGATGGTGGTTCTGTGCAAAATTATATATTGAATTGAATAGTAAAAGGATTATAAGAAGCTCTTGTTATGACAAGATTAAATTTATTTTTGATTTTACAATAAGAGAAGATGAACAATTTAATAATCAAATGCCTCTTTTTATTTGTCATATATTAAGGCGTGATATGAATATAATCAGAGAGGTTGAATATACAAAAGCGGACTTTTTGTATCAATTTCCTGATTATGAAAATTTAATTAAAGACTCTGCAAAAATATATATACCCACTGTAGCAGAAAACTTTACTAATTTAATAAAGCAAGGTATTGAACTAAATGAATTTAAATCCTATACAGATACAAAAAAGGTAATTTTTCAATTGTTATCTATTTACTTTAGCCCATATATCATTAATAAATTCTTGCGTCAAGATTATTCTTTGAAAGAAGTATATATTACGCTATTAGATGATATTATTGAACCAATACTTAATATATAACTTAGTGAGATAAGAGTAAATTTAAGGAGGATGGAATGGAAGATCTTACATTAATAGAAATAGATGAGATTAATATTAATGATTGTGTAAACTTGTTTATTGATACATTCACAAAGGAACCATGGTATGATGTTTATGATTCAAGAGACCAAGTAGTTATGTATTTTAATAATCATTATGAAAACAATTATTTTGTTGGGTATGCAGCAATGTTAGACAAAAAGATGGTAGCTTTGAGTATCGGTACGAAAAAACCATGGATAAAAGGTTTCGAATATTATATTGATCAGTTTTGTGTTAGCTACGAAATGCAGGGTAAAGGCATAGGTAGTTGGTTTATTAAAGCAATAGAAAATGATATAAACAACAAGGGAATGAATGGCATAATATTAAATACTGAAAAGAGTTATCCAGCTTGTAAATTTTATGAAAACAACGGCTTTAAGTTACTGGGTGATTTAGTGGTTTTAGGTAAGTAATAAATCAATTAATATATTTAGGTTGTGGAGAATTTTATGGATAATAAGAACATAAGCACATCTGACAGAAAGAAAATTTGGTTTAGAGCATCAATATGTATAATAGTTTCGATTATGCTTTTAATGTCTTTTTCAAAACTATATCCAATAACAAAAGCTAAGGAAGGTGCTTCTATAGAAGAATTTACCCACTATCTTGATAATCGTATTTCCGATATTATGAGAGGATATGAAATCTCAGGAGCCAATGTGGCATTAATAAAAGGCGGAAAAACTATTTGGATTAAATCATATGGCTATGCTGATGTTGGAACTAAACGAAAGATGACCTCTGATACTTATTTACGTTTAGAGTCTATATCTAAATCTGTTACTGCTTGGGGCGTTATGAAATTAGTAGAGCAAGGAAAAATAGAATTAGACAGTCCTGTTAAGAAATATTTAAAAAGTTGGAATTTTCCAACAACTGAGTTTTCTGAAGATAAGATAACAGTGAAACAACTTCTAAGTCATAGTGCCGGTTTACCATTAGGTGATTTTACTAAACGTTATGCCCCTACTCAGGATATCCC
>JAEZGU010000226.1 GCA_023416855.1 Bacillota bacterium | reverse complement strand
GTTGTAGATAATGCATCAACTGACCGAACATATAGCGTTGCAGTCGAAGAAGGCAAAAAGCTGGGTGTAGATTTATATGTAATCAAAGAAGATAATCCCGGTAAGTTTAATGCATTAAATAATGCTTTGAATTATGTTGCCACAGAATATGTAATGACATTGGATGCTGATACACTATTGCATAAATCATCAGTACGTCATATAGTTTCTCGTATGATATCATCTCCTGATGATGTTTGTGCTGTGGCAGGTTCTGTTCTTGTTAAAAACAGCAGGACAAGCTTTATAGCAAAATTGCAGGAATGGGATTATTTTTTAGGCATTGCAAGCATTAAAAGAATGCAAGGGCTATATCAAGGAACTTTAGTAGCGCAAGGTGCTTTTTCTTTATATAAAACAGAAGCTCTTAGAGAAGTAAATGGTTGGCCTGATGCAATAGGTGAGGATATAGTCCTTACATGGAGGTTTTTAAAGAAGAATTATAGAGTTTTTTATGAACCGTATGCTATTGCATTTACAGAAGTTCCTTTGACTTTAAAGCATTTAAGCAGACAGAGAAGCAGGTGGGCAAGAGGTATGATTGAAGCTCTAAAGGCTGTTAAACCATGGAACCACCCAATTAAATATGTAAGATTTATGACTGGCATTAATTTAATAATGCCTTACCTTGATTTTGTTTATACTTTTATTTGGATACCGGGATTGATGCTTGCTTTTTTCGGAAATTTTGCAATTGTTGGTCCAATGACTTTGTTAGTATTGCCACTTACTATATTTCAAAATTATGTTATATATAAATTTCAAGCATCTGTTTTTAAAGATTTTGGTTTAATAATCAGAAAAAATGGCCTTGGTTTTTTAATATATACATTATGTTATCAAATGCTTATGAGTCCCATGTCCGTTCTTGGATATATACAAGAGGTTTTCTACTTAAAAAGAGTATGGAAATGAGAAGGTCGCTGAAATTTTTCAACAACCTTTATTTAATGAGAGTATATAAACTTGCTGTTACAAAGCAAATAGAAAATGCTATAGCTGTGGGAATTATGAATGATAGAACAGTCCATTTTATACTGTTAGTTTCTTTTTTTATAGTCCAAAGAGTTGTTGTACATGGCCAGTGTAATAAGCTGAAAAGCATTACATTAAAAGCAGTAAGTGAAGTCCATCCATTTTCAATTAGAATTTGTCTTAATGAGTCAATGCTATCAAAATCGGTTAATGTACCTGTTGACAAGTATGCCATCAACAACACAGGTAATACTATTTCATTTGCAGGTATTCCTACTATGAATGCCATTAGTATAAATCCATCAAGCCCTATTGTTTTAGCCAATGGATCTAAAAAGCTTGCTACATGAGAAATTATACTTATATCTCCTACATATATGTTTGCTAAAAGCCATGTTAAAGCACCTGCCGGTGCTGCAACTATTACAGCTCTTGATAATACAAATACCGTTCTGTCAATTATAGATGTATATAACAGCCTGCCTATTTTTGGAACTCTATAAGGAGGCATTTCAAGTGTAAATGTTGAAGGTACTCCTTTCAAAAGAGTTTTAGAAAGTAAGTAGGAAACTGTTAATGTTATTAAAATTCCCAATAATACCATTAGTGTAATAAACAATGCAGGTATTAAACTATTTACGTATGCATTTGAAGATATTGCAAAGAAAGCGGATGATATCACTATTATTGTTGGAAATCTGCCATTACATGGCACAAAATTGTTTGTTAGAATCGCTATAACTCTTTCCCTGGGAGAATCAATTATTCTACATCCTATCACTCCTGCTGCGTTGCATCCAATTCCCATACACATTGTTAAGCACATTTTTCCGTGTGCGCACGCCTTTTTAAACATATGATCTAAGTTAAAGGCTATTCTTGGCAGATATCCCAAGTCCTCTAAAAATGTAAACAAAGGGAAAAATATAGCCATTGGAGGAAGCATAACGGAAATAACCCATGCCAATGTTCTGTATATACCATTTAGCAATAAGTTATGCACTATGGTAGGAATTTTCAATTGTATAAACCATGAAGAAAGTATATCTTGAAAACTAAAAAGTAAATTAGCTAACAATTGAGAAGGGATGTTAGCTCCTTGAATTGTTATCCAGAACACCAAGCCTAAAAGCAGTAGCATTATTGGCAAACCAAATACCTTTGAAGTAAGTACATCATCAATTTTTTTATCTCTTCTAATTTTTTTTACATCCTCAATGACGTATTTTTTCTTTAACTCATTTGCATAGTTATAGTTATGCTCTGCTATTTTTTCACGAGTTCTTATGTTATCATCATTTAATTTGAATTTTTCTTTTAATTCCTTTGCTTGCAATATAGATAAGTGCCCTTCTTTATTTATAGAAAAAATTTCTGTTCTACTGTCTATTAATCTCAAAGCTGTCCAGCGTATGTTTGAAATATTCAAATGCTCCAATTCAGGTGTAATTTCATTTATTTTTGATTCTATATGCTCATCATAGGTTATTAACCTTGGTTGTTTTATTTCATTATCAATAATCACTTTTTCAATTGCTTTTTTTAATTCTTCCATTCCAACACCATTTCTTGCTGCAGTTAAAACTATTGGAATATTAAGCTCTTTTTCAAGACCCTCCTTATCAATTGTTATATTTTTTTTCTTTGCTTCATCTATTAAATTTATACAAAGAATAACATTGGATGTTATTTCTGATATTTGAAAAACTAAATTTAAATTTCTTTCTAAGCATGTTGCATCTGCTACAATTACTACTGCTTCATAATCACCGTAGCATATAAAATCCCTGGAAACCTCTTCATCTTTGGAAGATGTAAACAATGAATAGGAGCCGGGAAGGTCTACAACTATATATTCTTCGTTATTATAGGAATACTCACCTCTTGCTGAAACAACTGTCTTGCCCGGCCAATTACCCGTATGTTGTTTAAGACCGGTTAAATAATTAAAAACTGTGCTTTTTCCGGTGTTTGGGTTTCCGGCTAAGGCTATTACATGTTGAAAATCGGTTTTAACTATATTAAAAACATCTTTCATTGCATCTATTTTGACGGATTGTGCGGTCAAGCCCATATTAATCACCCCTTATTACATTATTTCTATCAGTCGCGCTTCTTCTTTTCTAAGGGCAATCATGGCTCCTCGTATTTTGTAAACAGTCAAATTGTTTTTAGGCCCTTTTCTTAAAATTTCTATATCAGCCCCGTTTGTTATACCTAAGGCCAGCAATCTTTCCTTCAAAGAATCCTGTGCGGTGTTTTTTCTAACCTTTACTATTTCACCCACATTGGCATCTGTTAATGATTTCATATTAGTCTCCTGTCATAAAATATTTTATTTTACCAAATAATTTAGCCTAAGCTAACTTCTATACCTTTATATTATGTTTTAATATAAAAAATGACACACTTAAAGAGTGATAAGGGTTTTAACTATTGACATTAATTCCATTATGGTACATCATATATGTAAAGGTTTGCAATATTGAAAGGTAGGTAATTTTATGGAGTATAGAAATGCAGAATTGAAAGATATAAGCAAAATTCAATTATTACAACAAAAGTATCACATATTAACCATAAGTGAAGAAGACAAGCCTCATGGATTTGTAACAACACTGTTTACTGAGAATCAATTTAAGGAACTGATAGAAAAGGAAAATGGACTTGCTATTGCTTGTGATGGTGATAAGGTTGTTGGTTATGCTATGGCAGCATCATGGCAATATTGGTCAGCGTGGCCATTGTTTCAACATATGATAAATGATTTGTCCAATATTACATATTTAAACACAGTATTAAATGAAGAAAATTCATATCAGTACGGTCCTATATGCATTGATAAACAATATAGAGGGACTGATGTATTGCCTAATTTGTTTGAATTCTCAAGACTTCAAATGAAGGATAGATATCCGATTTTAATTACTTTTATTAACCAGATAAATAACAGATCTTATGAAGCACACACACGCAAGTTAGGACTTGATGTTATTAAAACATTTGACTTTAATAACAATCATTATTATGAGCTTGGTTATGATATGAGTAAGAAAACTCCCGGATCTAATATATAATTATAGTTGTATACAGGGGATATCTCTTAGGGGGTATCCTTTTTAAAATTATTAATTGAATAAGCTGTTAATTGCTGTTATAATTAATTAGTTGTATTTTATTAATTGCAATAAAGGAGCAAATGATGAACGAGAACCAAAACAATGTGCAATATTATGAAGATGAAATTGATTTAAGAGAACTTATAATGGCTCTTTGGAAAAGAAAAAAAATGATAATATGCTTTACACTAATAGCAGCAATTTTAGCAGGAATGTTTAGTATGTTTATATTATCACCTGTTTACAATACAAAGCTAAATATAGTTATAAGTATGCCTGAAATATATACCACAAGATACGGTGAATATAAACTACCTATATCGTCAAATGAACAATACATAAATTTAATTGTAAGCAATGATGTTTTAACTAAGTCAATAGAAAAAATGGGCTATGAAGATGTTAGTATTGAAGGATTGAAAAAGAGAATTACTATTGGTAAAAATGATGCAAAGGCAGGTACTGTTCAAAACAGCTTTGAAGTAACCGTATCAGCTAACAATCCTGAAGAATCTCTAAAATTAGCTCAAACACTATATAGCAACTATTTAGACTTTTTAGATTCCATGACAAAAGAAAGAGCAGTTGATTATTATATCAGTCAATTTTCTATAGCATTAAAAGCTTTAGAAAACCAATTAGACACTGAAAAAGAAAAGTTAAAAGGAAATGAAGAACTTTTGGCTCAAACTCCACAGCTTATATCAGGCAAAACAAATATTGAAATTCAAACTCAATTAAGTTCAAACAGCAATTATGTAATACCTGTTGAAGCAGTAAATCCAAATTATATAAAATTAGAAAATGATATTGTTGTAAGCAAGCAACTGATTAACAGTATGGAAAATGATATTAGAAAAAACACTCAATATTTAAAGGAGCTTGAATTAGAAAAACAAGCAATATACAAATATTACAGAACCGGTGAATCACAAACATTAGAAGCAAGTGTAATCGGAGTAGTTGGAACAAGTGTATATCTACCATCACCTCCTGTGGCACCTACACAAAAGACAAGTCCAAGTAACGCGTTGAATACAGCAATTGGAGCAGTTTTAGGCGGTATGTTAGGAGTAATGGTAGCATTGTTTCAAGAATATTGGTTTAAAAAAGCTTAATTGATAGAATATAGAAGGTCAGTTCAAAATGATCTTCTTTTTTATTTATATGAGTAATATTTTAAAGGTGTCATAAATAAACTTTACTAAGCGTTTAATAAACCGAAAAAAATTTAAAAAAATGAATGGAGGATTTTATGACAACCTTAATAAGTGCTGAGAATACGTGGGCATTGTGGTCAATTCTTATTGGTATTGCTGCATTTAGCATATACCTTGAACAAACCTACAAATGGGCATCTAAGCTGACAGGAGCAATTATTGGATTAGTAATCGCAATGTTGTTAGCTAATTTTAATGTTATACCTACAGATGCTCCAACCTATGATGTGGTATGGGGTTATGTTGTTCCATTGGCTATTCCTTTGTTACTTTTTGATGCCAATATTAAAAAAATATGGCGCGAAAGCGGACGATTCGTTATTATGTTTATGTTAAGCTCGGTTGGTACTATTGTTGGCGTCTTTGTTTCGTTTTTTATGTTACACAATTATATACCTGAATTACATAAAATGGCAGGCATGATGACAGGTTCATATATTGGAGGTGGTGTTAATTTTGCTGCTATGGCTGAATCCTTTGGTACAGGTGCGGAATGGATATCTGCTTTAACTGTTGCTGACAATTTGTTGATGGCGTTATATTTCTTTGTTCTCTTGGCTATTCCTTCAATGAATTTCTTCTTAAAGAAATTTAATCATCCTCATGTTGATTCGGTTAATGATAGTGCAAGTAAAGAGGAAGGCGAAACCTTGGCCGCAAAATATTGGGGCAGAAAGGATATATCCTTGAGAGATATTACTTTTGCTGTAGCAATTGCTTTTATTGTAGTATGGATTTCAACTGAACTTGCTGCTATTCTTTCAAATATAATACCAACCGGCAATTTTGCACTTGATTTATTAAATGGATTTTTAGGCAATAAGTATCTATTAATAACAACAATAACTATGCTTTTGGCAACATATGCTCCAAATTTTATCGGAAATATACATGGTGCTCAGGAAATAGGAACATTTTTAATTTATATATTCTTAGTAGTTATAGGTGTACCTGCATCTATTCCCGTAATTCTATCTCAAGCCCCATTATTACTTGTATTTACAGGAATAATCGTAGTTATAAATATGGCTATTTCCTTAATATTCGGAAAGATATTTAAATTTAATCTTGAAGAAATACTTCTTTGCTCAAATGCAAATATTGGTGGACCTACAACTGCAGCTGCTATGGCTATAGCAAAAGGATGGAATAAATTAGTTGGGCCATCAGTTTTAGCAGGGATTTTGGGTTATATTATTGGAAACTATCTTGGTATATTCATGGGAAATCTATTAGCATTAATGTAATATACTCAATGTCAGGGGGTTAATTATGCTATTTGACATACATGGGGATATATGGACAGATGTTACTATAAAGAGAGGTTTAGGAAGAAAAAACATAATACGTAATGAACACCTTAATAAATTTAAAGAAGGAGGGGTATCAGGAGGAATATTTGTTATTTGGGCTGATCCTCCTTTTGATAAAAGTCCCAAAGATAGATTAGCTGAAAGCATTAAGGCAATGAGTTGTGAATTATTTGAAAGCAGAGATTTTTTAAAAGTAATTTATAATTCTAAAAATTATTATGAAGCATTAAGTGAAGACAAACTTGCTGTAATGTTAGGGATTGAGGGTTTAAGCTCCATTGAAGATGATATTGATAACATTTATGTACTTTATCAATTAGGATTCAGACATGCATCGTTAACATGGAATGAGCAAAATGGTTTAGCAACAGGAGTCAAAGGTGATAAAAACAGAGGATTAACGGGAATTGGCAAGAAAGCTATTAAGATAATTAATGAGTTAGGTATGATTCTTGATGTTTCTCATGTAAATGATAAAACTTTCTGGGATATAATCAATGAAACAGGGCATCCATTTATAGCTTCACATTCAAATGCAAGGAAGTTATGTGATGTACCAAGAAATTTAAGCGATCAACAGATTAGGGCAATAGGTGAAAGAAAAGGATTGGTAGGATTAAATGCCTTTAACGAATTTGTCAGTATAGTGCCTGAAAATAAAACTATTGATTATTTTATTAACCATATTGAACATATAATTGATTTAATAGGAATAGACTACGTCGCCTTTGGGTTTGATTTCTTTGATTATTTGGAGAATACTACTACTGACAGTTTCACAAATGGGGGTTTCAACTCAACCTTAGGACTTGAAAACATAACAAAAGGAAAATATCTACTACAAAAATTATTTGAAAGAGGATTCTCAGTAGAGGATATAATAAAAATTTCTCATAAGAACTTTTTAAATCTTATGGATAGGGTTATGAATTAATTTATTTTAAGATTTCGGAGTTATATCCGAAATCTTTTTTAATATGGATAAAAAATATTTTTCATGTTACAATTATAAGAACTTGTAATGACAGAAAAGGAGACATATGAAAGAACTATTAAATATATATTTTACATTTTTTAAAATCAGTTCTGTTACCTTTGGTGGAGGAATGGCAATGATGCCTATTCTACAAAGAGAAATTGTACAGAACAAGCAATGGATAACTGACGAAGAGGTAATTGACTATTATGCTCTAAGTCAAGGGCTACCCGGTATATTAGCTGTTAATGTTGCTGCTATGATTGGTTATCACAGGAAAGGTGTTGCAGGTAATATAGCAGCAAGCTTAGGAGTTGTGTCTCCGTGTATTGTAATTATAACTGTATTAACTTCTTTTATAACAAATTTTAGAGATATAGAAATTGTACAGCATGCTTTTGCCGGCATAACTCTTGGTGCAACTGCATTAATTTTTAGTGCGATAGTTGGTCTGTGGAAAAAGAGTGTTGTAGATAAAATTTGTTTAGGTATTTTTATAGCTACAGTAGCAATAATGTTCATTTTAGATGTATCACCGGTGGTTTTGATTATTGTTAGTGCGGTGATAGGTATAGTTATTAAGAAATCAGGGTTAAGAGCATGATATATATACAGTTATTTTATGAATTTTTTATAATAGGGTTATTTACATTTGGAGGTGGTTTAGCCACTATTCCATATCTGAAAGATTTGGCTGAAAGAACCGGATGGTATGCGGTGTCTTTTATAACTGATATGATAGCAATATCAGAATCTACACCGGGCCCTATCGGTATAAATATGGCTACATATGTAGGAAACGAAGTAGCAGGTATTTTTGGCGGTATCCTTGCATCTGCCTCAGAAATTATGCCTTCAATTATAATAGTAACATTAGTTAGTAGATTTTTGGTTAAATTTAAGAACAATAAGGATTTTAAGCATGCTTTTTACGGAATACGACCATGTGTTGCCGGTTTGCTTGCTTATGTAGGTGTAGATTTATTAAGTGTTGCTATTATAAACAAAAGCTTAATATCTACATTAGGTTTATTTGGAAGCATAGATATCTTAAAAACAATTATTTTTATTGGTATATTATATTTGATTTTAAAATTTAAAAAGCATCCCATTACTTACATTATTATATCAGGAATAATAGGTGTAGTAATTAAGCTGTAATTTTAAGTGTTTAATAACTTCAAATATGGATATAATTTAATAAAAGCATATTTGAAGGAGGTTGTATGGACAAATTTAACGCTCAAGTAGATGCGAGAAAATATGAACCAAAGGATAAACATCCTGTAATTTTAAGTACTTTTGATGGTTTAAAGCCTAATGAAGTTATGGAACTTATAAATGATCATGATCCTAAACCGCTACATTATCAGTTTTTAGCTGAAATGCCTGACAAGTTTGAATGGAAGTACCTTGAAGAGGGACCGGAAGTGTGGAGAGTGGCAATAACTAAAAAATAGAGTTTGAAGGAGAAACTTTAAGTTTCTCTTTTTTTTACCCTAATGGATAATAGATTAAAACTTGAACAGAATAAACTTACTTATATGATAAAGTGAGGATAACTATGAGCGTAATCGAAAGATCTTATTCAATTTTGTATAGAAAAGTTGCTAAGGCTGTAAATCCGTTAAAAAAGAAAGTTATTAAAACTGAGTGCATAGTACATAAATTCATTAATAATCAAGCTGTAGAAATTTTGAAAAATGATGGACATAATAAAGTATACAACATAGTTTCTAAATATATAGATGAAATTAATGAAGGTGCTGTGTGGGCTGACCAGGATTTTAAAAGCAGCAATCACTTTTACAATCCTAAAACTAATAAAGGCTTGTATGGAAACAGCAATGCTAAAATAGAATGCATCACATATTATAGAAGAGCTATTAAAGAATATTTTCAGGGAAATATTAAGGATGCTATGTTTTATTTAGGTGCAGCATGCCACTTAATACAGGATTTAACCATTCCTCAACATGCGAATATTGAGTTGTTGAATAATCATAGATCATATGAAAACTGGGTAATAAAAATGTATAACAAGCATCATAAATTCAAAGTTAATAGTGGAGGCATCTATCTTGATTCGTTAGAATACTATATAAATTTAAACACTCATAAGGCTATTGAAACATATCAACAGTTTTCAAAATTAAAAAATGAACATATGAAGTTTTATAAAATTACATCTGTTTCTCTGATATTGGCTCAGAAAACAACTGCCGGGTTAATGAACAACTTTTTCTATGATATACAAAGATTGAAGGCAATTAATTTAATGAGAAGAGCAGAATGATATTGTAATATTACGCGCACTGAATAAACCTTATTGCATAAAATAAATTGAAACATCAAATTTATAAGGAAATGGAGGTTTATTCATGCCTACTATATATTTAAGTCCTTCAACTCAAGAATTTAATTTGTTTATAACCGGTGGTTCTGAAGAGCAACATATGAATGATATAGTTGATGCTATGATACCTTATTTAGAGAGGTATGGTATTAATTTTTCCAGAAACACACCTGATATGACAGCTGCTTCTTCAATTGCAGCTTCTAACGCAGGTAACTATGATTTTCATATCGCTCTTCATTCTAATGCTTCAGCAGAAGGAAGTGCAGGTCAAAATAGAGGACCAATAATATTTTATTATCCTTCAAGCTCTAACGGACAAAGGATGGCAGAAATAATGAGGCAAAATTTAACGGGGATTTATCCGTTGCCTAACCTTGTTAGAACAATGCAAACAACAACATTAGGGGAAGTGTCAAGAACGAGAGCACCGTCAGTATTAATAGAAATTGCTTTTCATGATAATTGGGCAGATGCAAACTGGATTGTAAATAATAAGGATTTAATTGCTTTGGCATTATCAAATTCTATTGCGGAATACTTTGGAATACCTACAACAGCTACTAATCCAAGTGTTCAAAACAGGCCAGTTATGGGAAAAGTTGTATTAAATAGCGGTTATCTAAACATAAGGAACGGACCATCGCTTAACAATCCTGTTATTGGAATGGCACCAAACGGAGTGAATGTTGTGATAATCAGAAGAGTTGGAGATTGGTATCAAATTAATTATAATAATATGAACGGATATGTTTATGGTCAATACATCAGATTAATATAATACAATAAAATTTGAGTCAAAAAAAGTCCTCCTGCTTAGTTGCTGTTTAGCCGATAAACTTTTTCAGCGCTTTGCAGGACGACCTTTTCAATATTATTTATCCAACGTAAAAGTACATCATAGCATAGTGGCAGAATGAGCCTGCCAAAACAAATATATGGAACAATTCGTGAAAGCCAAAATATTTTTTACTGAAATTTGGCTTTTTTATTCCGTATATAACACCACCTATTGTATAAAACAAACCCCCAACCAACAACCATACAATTCCGCCTAAAGGCATGCTTTTCACAAGAGGAGAAAATACCATTACAGCCAACCATCCCATCCCTATGTACAATACAGAGCTAAACCAATTGGGAGTATTAATTTTAAAAACTTTTATAAATGTTCCTATAATTGTTATAGACCATACCAATGCTAACAATTTATATCCAATATCGTTATTTAAAACAAGTAAACATACCGGAGTGTAGCTGCCTGCAACAAAGACAAAAATCATAATGTGGTCAAGCTTTCTCATTATCAGTTTTGCTTTTTGTTTTGATTTATCTATGAAGTGGTAAGCTGTACTTGTAGAATATAACAAAAACATACTTATTCCAAAAATTAAGAATGCAACAGCAGTAAGTATATTGGATATTTTGTTAGTTAATAAGAAAATAAAAATACCAATTACTGCAAATATGGCACCACCTAAATGTGTCAATGCACTTGTAATTTCTTTTTTATCTGTGTTCAATAATATACCTCCTAAAAGAAGTGATATAGTTATAATATTATGTATTGCTTTAAATGTCAAAACTAATTAACAATATTTTTTGTAATTAAAAGATTTTTATGCAAAAAATGTGCTATTGAGTAATTGAGTATAACGGATGTAAATGTTATAATTACAAATATAGAAAATGCAAAGAAGAGGTATATTATGAAACCAAAAGTATTGATTACTAAGAGAATTCCGGATTTTGTTGAAAAATACATAGGAGAATATTGTGATTATAAAATAATTGAAGATGCAAAATACGATGAAATTATTAATATAATTCATGATTTTGATGGATTGATGATTTCAGGCACAAAAGTTGATAAAAATTTGCTTGATAACGCTCCAAAATTAAAAGTAGTAAGTATTATTTCTGTTGGATATAATAATCTAAATATTGAGGATATGAAGGCAAAAAATGTTATAGGTACTCATACTCCGGGAGTTTTGAATGATACAGTAGCGGATTTAATATTTGGTTTGATACTATCTACAGCCAGAAAAATTCCTGAAATGGACAGATATGTAAAAGACGGAAAGTGGAATAAGCAGGATGAGAGTGTAGTATTTTCAAAAGATGTGCATCATGCTACCTTAGGCATAATAGGAATGGGAAGAATTGGTGAAACTGTTGCAAAAAGAGCGAAGTTTGGATTTGATATGGAAGTTATTTACTACAACAGAAATAGAAAATTAAATGTTGAAAAAAGCTTAAATATAAGGTATGCAGACTTAGAAACATTGTTAAAGCAAAGCGATTTTGTTCTAATTATGACGGCATTAACTGATGAAACTTTCCATATGATTGATGAAGAACAGTTCGATTTAATGAAAAAAGATGCGATTTTTATTAATGCATCAAGAGGTTCAACAGTTAACGAAAAGGCACTTATAAATGCACTAAATGAAAAGAAAATTTTAGGTGCAGGACTTGATGTTTTTGAAAATGAACCAATTGAAAAGGACAACCCTCTTCTAAGTATGTCAAATGTAGTATTGTTGCCACATGTTGGTTCGGCCACCATAAAAACAAGAAATGATATGGCACACTTAGCTGCTGAGAATTTAGTTAAAGCACTTACCGGAGAAATACCTCCAAATATTGTACCTGAATTAAAATAATTTTATCCATAATTTAAACTTATATCCATTATTTGTATTTATATAAAGATTTAAAAGTGAAATAATACTAAGAGAAAGTTTAATGAACTTTTAAATCTAAAAACAAGGAGATATAAAATGGAAGGTAAAGTACAAAAAATGGATCATCATAATCCTGGTATAAAATGTGTTGTAAACTCTTGTCATTATTGGGCACAGGGAGATCATTGCAATGCACAAAAAATTGAAGTTACAAGTCGTGATGCACAAAGCAAGTCAGAAACTGACTGCTCAACTTATACACCACATAACAGCATGAGATAAAGTCAATGTATAAATCAAACGGCGGATAATATCCGCCGTTTTTTAAATAATACACATTTTTAATTATCTTCTTTTACCATTTCTACCATTTTCACCGGCTGCATCTTCAACTAACTCTAATAGACATTCATAAACACAATGACATCTACGTCCGCCACCTGGGCTAACTGCGCCATTTCTACAATTATTACCAAGTGCATCTTCTAATAGTTCCAATAAGCATTCATATACACATTCACAATCACATCTAATGCGTCCTGTTTCTCCACCAACATTATCTCTACCTTTTCTTGAACCAAAATCTCCGGCTACATTTCCGTTTTTTCTTCTTTCGCCTGTGCCTGCAACATTATTTTCATTATTATACATAATAACACCTTTTCATATATAAATTTTGAGCCAAGCTCATTAATATCTTATTCATGCTAATAAAGAGTGTTACTGCATGTCTACGCTATGCTTTAAATGTAGGGACTTAGCAAAAAGTCAGGAATTTTCAAGTACAAATTTTATCATTATGAATATTATGAATAAAAGTACTTGGAGGTGTTTGAAAGTGGAGATAACATTGAGTTCAAATCAAATTTATATGATTTTAATTGCTGTTATTAGTATATTGCTGATAACAATAAAAGTATTTTTCCCAGAATTTGTTCCAAAGCTGTCAATGTTATTTAAAAAGAGGGACAGTAAACATGATGATTTGGATGAATTATTAGATGATATAGGTTATTCGTATGATTATATACAGGACATATTTTATTCGGATATAAATGCTTGGCAGAGAGGAATGGGTTACACTCGACTTTATGATGAAGCAGCAGCTCCAATGTCTATGAT
>JAEZGU010000070.1 GCA_023416855.1 Bacillota bacterium | reverse complement strand
ACTATAATTTCCATTGTTAACAGCTTCTTTTAGTGCATCCTCCACAAGATGATTACGAGGTATTATTGATGGATTAGAGCCTCTCATTAGTTTTTTTACTTCTTCTCTTGAGTATGGTTGACTTGCTAATTTAGATTGCCATGTATTATACCAATTTATAAATTCTGCATTCCCATTCAACACAGTATCCTCTAATTTATTTTCAGTCAAAGAATTAAATGTTATAGTATAGTCTGCCCCATTACTGTGCATTAAACTAAGTAAATTATCTATTAGTGAAATGTCCCTTTCATCTTCATTAAAAAGACCAATTTTAGACCTCATACCTTTGTAATAATCCTTGATAAACAATGAATTAAATTTGGCAACTGCATCTTGTGCCATTTTCATAGCATTTTCTTCTTCATCGTGAAGTATTGGAATAAAACTCTCTGCTAATCTCAAAAGATTCCATTCACCTATTGAAGGCTGATTTTTATATGCATATCTTCCATTTGTATCTATTGAACTGAACACAGTATCAGGATTATAAGTATCCATAAATGCACAAGGCCCATAATCTATTGTTTCTCCACTTATAGCCATATTATCTGTATTCATTACACCATGAATAAATCCTACTAATTGCCATTTTGCAATAAGTGATGCCTGTTTTTTTATAATTTCCTCTAAAAGAAGCAGGTATTTGTCTTTTTTGCTACTAATGTATGGAAAATGTCTCTTTATGCAATAATCAGCCAATGATTTTATGTTATCAGTAGTTCCCCAATTTGCTGCATATTGAAATGTTCCAACTCTAATATGACTGGAGGCAACTCTTGTTAATACAGCTCCTTTTAACAGAGTTTCTCTATATACAGGCTCACCTGTTTCTACAACCGATAATGATCTTGTAGTAGGAATGTTTAATGAATGCATTGCTTCACTTATGATATATTCTCTAAGCATTGGACCAAGAGCTGCTCTACCATCACCTCTCCTTGAAAAAGGTGTTATACCTGATCCCTTTAGTTGTATATCATAGCGTTCATTAGCTGGTGTAATTTGTTCTCCTAATAATATTGCCCTTCCATCACCCAACATAGTAAAATATGCAAATTGATGACCTGCATATGCTTGTGCAATAGGTATAGAACCTTCAGGTAAAACATTGCCGACTAAGTTATTAACACCTTCCCTGCTATTAAGCTCATTAACATCTAACCCTAAGTATTCGGCTAATTTATCATTTAAAATTATCATATATGGTGAACGGACAGGAGTTGGGTAAACTTTTCTATAATAAATTTCAGGCAATTTAGTATAACTGTTATCTAAATTCCAACCTGTTTTAACTCTTAGTTCTTTTGACATTTTGTCTCCTTTCACAATTTTAAAAAAATAAAGCAGTAACTTTAGTTTCTGCTTCAATAATAAATATATTCAATAATTATTTCCCTATACCATTCTCACGAGCATAGTAAAACAAGTACTGTTGTGCATATCCTGAATGTTTTCCGAATTTGTTTTCAGCAAATTTCTTTATATCAAAGTCTGTTGTTTTATTATCAACATAAAGTGTTTGCATAACTCTACGAACCCAAACATCAACTGGAAAAGTATCAAATTGTTTCATGGAAAATAATAATATACAATTGGCAACCTTGTCTCCAATACCATTAAATGTTTTCAAATAATTAAGTCCATCATTATATGTTGTGTTTTTTATATTATATATTATATGCTTCTCTTTTAAAAATCTTTGAGCAGCCTCTTTTATCCTTGGCGCTCTAAAGCCTGCTTTACATTGAAGAATATCTTCAACTGATACATCTGCAAGTTTTTCTGCTGTAGGGAAACTGTAATAAGCTTTACCGTTATACTCACCGATATAATCACCAAATTTTTCACTCAAATTTTCTATAACTTTTTTAATCATTGGAATACGGTTATTTGCTGATATCATAAATGAAATCATTGTTTCCCATTCATCTTGATTTAAAATCCTGATACCATTGCCAAATTCAATAGCTGTATTCATTATTTCGTCAGTGTTGATTAGTCTTTTAATTTCAGTATAATCAGTATCAAAATCAAAATAATCTTTTATTATTTTGTCATAGTCATCCATGGACACATTACTAAAAACTACTGATGTTCCGTTCTGCTTAACATTTATAACTTTATCAAATACAACTCCTGTGTATGAACCATCCTCTTCTTTCGTCCATCTGAAAGCCTGTCCGCATTCAAATATGTGTATATTGTTGAAATCTTTTACATTCTCTAATGTAATTTTATTATCATATTGTATAATGTTCATTTTTACCTCTATAAACTTTCTATAAAACTTCCATGCCCATATATTTTCGCTTTTTCAAAATATTCTTCTGCTTCATTATGTTTGTTTTCATAATCATAAATTTGACCTAAAAAGTAATAGCCAAAGGCTACTCTATAATCATTTTTTGATATTTCTACTAAATTCTCAAAAAATTCTTTACACTCTTCATACTTATTGTTGTAAAAATTTGATATTGCATACATTAACTCTATGGTAACCATATTGTAATCTTTTTTACTGTATAAATTAATTGTTTCTGCTGCTTGCCCCATCAATAAATTTGCTTTCTCAATTTCACCTTTAAAATACATAGACAAAAGCAAATTGTGGTAATATATAACTTGCCAATTGGCAGGTATTTTTTTAACTTTATTATTTAATATATCTATTGATTCATCGAATTTTCCTGCATACAAAAGTCCTGTTGTTTTTTGTATTAAATTTATTGTTGTTTCTTTTTCAGACTGTATTTTCAACAACAATTTATCTATTTCATCTATATACTTTTCAGGGCTTTTTTCTTTATAAAGTAGCTTATTAAACAACTCAACTTGCTTTTCTAAACTTTTTCTTCTCATGCTTGAGTATATAAACATCAAAATCAAAATTCCTAAAATTAAATACATATAACAACCCTTCTCATTTTAAGACATCTTACTTTAAATATATTGTATCATAAATAAGATGAAATAAAAATATTTTTTGCCATAAAAAAGCACACCTAAGCTGGTGCACTTTATTAAGATTCCTTTGTATAATAAAATATTATTCCTCAATTTCTTCCTCATCTTCTTTTTTTCTGTTGTTTTCAGTTTTTATATGCTCTAATTTCGTTACGGATACTTCATATGCAGTCTTTGTTTCATAATTTTCGTTGTCATTTTTTTTCTGATATTTTCTACTTTGTATCCTGCCCCAAATTTTAATATGATCTCCCACTTCTAACTTTTCACAATATCTTGCATTTCTACCCCATGCAATGCAAGGTATATAATCTGACTTATTATAGGATCTGTTTACAGCAATAAGCATGTCTGTAATTTCTCTGCCAAATGGTGTTGTTCTAAATTTTGTTTCTTTACATAAATATCCGTTTAGAAAAACTTCATTGGGATGTCTTATGAGCTCTTCTATTTCGTTATCATCAGGTACTAATATATCTCTAACAAATACTCGTAGAAGTAATTTATTGCTTGTGTCTTCATATCTATTATAAGATCTAAATTGACCGTCAATAACTATAAATTTTCCAATGCTCATATCAATGTCATTTATTAATCTTTCGGATATTATAACAGGCAGCAGATCCTTGGTGTCGCTTAATCTTGGTACTTCCATAAAAAATTCGTAAAACTTTTCTCCAAATACTTCATGACTAAAATCTAATTTACTGTTTATTTTACCAACAATCCTTATATAATTTGACTGCATCTGTTTATCATTCATATTACTTTCTTCCCCCTATAATTTGTCTTATATATACCATGTTATTCAAGGGTTTTTATTATATTCATTATTTTAATAAAAATTATACAAGCTTTTATGGTTAAACATGTTGAAGTTTACTTTTTTATGTTATATAATAATTTGACGTATTTTTGGTATTAATGTAATAAATGAAAGGACGATAAAATGAAATTAGGTATAGTAGGATTACCAAATGTGGGAAAAAGCACATTATTTAACGCAATTACTTCAGCAGGAGCTGAATCAGCAAATTATCCATTTTGCACAATAGAGCCAAATGTAGGAGTTGTTGACGTTCCAGACAAAAGACTTAATTTTTTAACTAAAATGAGTAATTCAGGAAAAACCGTTCCTGCAGTCATAGAATTTTTTGATATTGCCGGCTTAGTAAAAGGAGCCAGCAAAGGTGAAGGTCTTGGAAATAAATTTTTGTCACATATAAGAGAGGTTGAAGCAGTAGTACATGTTGTCAGATGTTTTGAAGATGAAAATGTAATACATGTAGAAAGTAATGTTAATCCAAAGAGAGATATAGAAATAATAGAATTAGAACTTGTTCTTGCTGATTTAGAAGTAATGACAAAAAGATTAGAAAGATTAACAAAATTGGTTAAGAACGATAAATCTTTACTACCTGAATTAGAGTTAGTACAAAAATTAGTTGTAGCTTTAGAAAATGAAAAACAAGCAAGATTTCTTGATTATACAGATGAAGAATTAAAACTCCTAAAAAGTTTCAATCTTATAACAGCAAAACCTGTTTTATATGTAGCGAACGTTGATGAAGAGTATTTATCTAATCCAAATTCTAATAAATATGTTGATGAAGTTAAAAAACATGCTGCATTAGACAATTCTGAAGTTATTGTAGTTTGCGGAAAAATTGAAGAAGAAATTTCAACACTTGAAGATGACGAAAAGTTAGAATTCCTTCATGAAATGGGTCTTGAAGAATCAGGTCTCGATAAGCTTATAAGAGCAAGTTATCATCTTTTAGGATTAATTAGCTTTTTTACAACTGGACCAATGGAATCAAGAGCATGGACCATAGTAAAAGGAACAAAAGCACCTCAGGCAGCAGGTAAAATACACACTGATATAGAAAGAGGTTTTATAAGGGCAGAGGTAACTGCATATAAAGATGTTGTTGAGTGTGGCACTATGCTTGCCGCTAAAGAAAAAGGACTAATGCGACTTGAAGGCAAAGACTATATAATGGAAGATGGAGACATAGTTCTTTTCAGATTTAATGTGTAAGTAAATAAACAAATTTTAATATACAGTAAATTTTAAGTTCAGGAGTTGTTATTACAATTCCTGTTTTAATGTCGAATAAAAATTCTCTCTATTTGTTGAATTTAATTAGTAAAACATTGACAAAATTTACGCAATGTAGTATAATTAATATATAAATCAATATAGTTCGGTCAAAGCCATATGGTGAAAACTATATGCGCGGAGTAAGTCATCTAAGTCCTTGGATAAGATGTTCTTATGTGAGATTAGACTATCAGGGTGGATAGCCTTTGGTTATCCTATTTTTGTTCCCATTTTTAGTCCATATGGGTAACCATTGTGGTCGCTCTTTTATAATGACTTTTTAGAGTAGCCACAAATATTGGCTGCCCTTTTTTATGTTAATTTCACATTAAGAAACATAATTCAAAGGAAAGGAGGTGACTGTAATGATAAAACTATTCATTCTTCCTATTTTACTAATGATAGTAGCATACTTTACAGCGCCATTGTTAGGACCTGATGTTGAAGGAGCTACAACTTTTTTCTTAGTAGCAATCGGAGCAGGTTTTGGTGTTCTAATTAATCAATTTATATTTCCTAAAAAATCAAACGCTACAAAAAACGATAATAACGATAATAAATGAGGTAAAAGACAAAGGGACTTACCAATGTAAGTCCCTTTGTCTTTTATAATTAATTACTGTGAATATGTTTTAGCATTTTGTAAAAGTTTTTATCTCTTATTGCCAGTGCTTCTTCGCCCTTGCCTTCAGAGTAATCATACCAACCCTTACCTGTTTTAATACCTAAACTATTATTATCCATTAATTCTTGTTGTAATTTTGTAGGCTGTTTCGCATCACTTAGTTCATTAAACAAATATGAGGAAATATAATAAAATGTGTCCAAACCTCCTAAATCTGCTGTCTCAAAAGGACCCAAAACAGGATATCTAAATCCCGGCCCAAACTTCATAGCTTTATCAACATCTTCTACAGTTGCAATTCCCTCTTCAACTATTTTTAATGCTTCTCTGTAAACAGCAAACTGAATTCTATTGCCAATAAAGCCATTTACATCCTTTAATACAACTACTGATTCCTTGCCAATTACATCAACTAATTCCTTCAAAGCATTTATAGTTTCTTCGGTTGTTTCTTCAGCTTTAATCAACTCTATTAAAGGAATTATATGAGGAGGATTCCACCAATGCATTCCAATGAATCTTTTCTTGTTTTTTAGCTTGCTACATATTCCGTTGATACTTAGTCCGGAAGTATTAGTTGCAAATATACAATCCTCTCTTGCAATTTTTTCTACTTCCTTCCAGTAATCCTGCTTAATTTCCATCTTTTCGATTATAGCTTCAATTATTAAATCAGTATCAGCAAAGACACCCTTATTAGTTGAAAAAGAAATTCTTTTTAATGCTTCTTTTGCCTTTTCTTCAGTTAACAGGCCTTCACTTATTAAAGTTTTTTGATTTAACAATATAATTTTTTTTGTGTTTTCTAAAAATTTTTCCGCAATATCAGTTACTACTACTTCATAACCATAATGAGCAAAAGTTTGAGCTATACCGGAACCCATGGTTCCTCCACCCGCTACTCCTATTTTTTTTATATTAATGCTCATTTATATTTCCATCTGCTTTAAGTTTTCTGAAATTATCAATGTTGCTCCTGTTGCAGCTTGAACGTCTTCAACTGAATATTGTGGATTTATTTCCTTTAATACAAGACCTTTATCCGTAACCTCCATAACACCCATTTCTGTTACTATTAAATCAACTGCATTAACAGCTGTCAATGGAAGTGTACATTCTTTTAATATTTTGTGATTACCTTTAGCAGTGTGGTTCATTGCAACTATTACTTTTTTAGCTCCTGTGACTAAGTCCATAGCACCGCCCATGCCAGGAACCATTTTTCCTGGTACCATCCAATTAGCAAGGTTTCCCTTTTCATCAACTTCTAATGCACCAAGAACTGTTGCATCCACATGACCACCTCTAATAATCAAGAAAGAATCAGCACTGTCAAAAAATGCTCCTCCAGGATTAACAGTTACGTGTATTCCACCTGCATTTACTAAATAGCAATCTTCCTCTCCCGGCTTAGGAGCTGGTCCCATTCCTAAAAATCCATTTTCTGATTGTAAAGTAATTTCTATATCTTCTGGTATATAGTTAGCTACTAATGTAGGAAGTCCAATACCTAAATTTACAACGTCACCATCTTTAAATTCCTTAGCAACTCTTTTTGCTATCAATTGTTTATCATCCATTAATTATTACCTCCAGCATTTACTATATAATCAATAAAAATT
>JAEZGU010000046.1 GCA_023416855.1 Bacillota bacterium | reverse complement strand
TTCACCCTTTAACAACGCCATATCCCATTTAACAGGGATATTATCATTAATTCTTAGTTCTGAAGCAACAGTTTGTTTTTTCCTGTTATCAGTTTTTCCCACATAGATATTCACTACATATGTACCTGGTTTTACATGCTCAGAATAGCATTCATCGTCATACATTAAAATAGGATCAGTAGCTATTATTTTTCCTGTTATTAATTTTAATTTTCCTGCTTCTATTTTTTCTATCTGCATTCTTCCAAATTCTGTGTCAATAACTTTTGTGTTACCATTTGTTATGTTTAGAACATCGTGATTAATATACATAATGCTCGCTCCTTTACTTATTTTTTTCGATCATCAAGTATCTTCTTAAGCTCATCCATAAAAGTATTAATATCCTTAAACTTCCTGTAAACAGAAGCAAATCTTACATATGCAACATCATCAACGCCCTGCAACTCATTCATTACTAACTCACCGATTACTTCAGTTGACACTTCAATTTGAAATGTGTTATAAAGCTGTTTTTCAACCTTATCGGCAATTCCTTCTATTTCTTCAAGTGAAACAGAACGTTTGTCACAGGCTCTTATTAGCCCGTTTATAATTTTATCTCTGTTATAACCTTGTCTTGTTCCATCTCTTTTGATAACAACTATTTGAGTTTCCTCAATTTTTTCATAAGTTGTATACCTATGATTACTAACCATACATTCTCTTCGTCTTCTAATTTTCGAGCCATCATCAGTTGGTCTTGTATCAAGAACCTTGCTATCAAAATAATTACACTTAGGACATTTCATAATAATTCTCCTTTTTCTGATTTTACTAAAAAACAAATCAAAAGTAAACAAATAATTGAATTATTATGATAAATTGCTCATAAACTTTTCTTCATCAATTATATATCTCTCATGCATACCTTCACCTATTTTTTTGTCTTCATCGTATGCATCCACTTTAAATATTAATCTTTTTCTATCAATTTCAATTAACTCTGCTTCAGCGTAAACCTTTTTACCAACAGCTGTTGCACTCATGTGCTTTATGTTTACACTAATTCCTACGGTTGAAAAACCTTCCGGCAAATAATCTTTGACAGTATTCATTGCGGCTGCTTCCATTAGACCTATCATCATAGGTGTTGCAAACACTTTGGCTGCCCCACTTCCAAACACAAAAGCTGTATCATTCAATGTTACAATTTTTTCTTCTCTATATTTTAATCCAATATGTAATTCCATAATACACTCCTCTATTTTTCCAAATATTAAGATTATTTTACCATACTTTGCTATAAGTATGCAATGTTATTTGCTTAGAACATAAAAAGGGGTTTTGATTTTTCAAAACCCCTTTACTCATATGTTACTGTCGTTTCAACGCCTCAACAGGCGGAAGATTTGATGCATTTATTGCCGGATAAACTCCAAACAATAAACCGGATGATAAAGCAACAAATACTGCAATTCTTATTGATTCAAAACTTACAAGTGCTGAAAGTCCATATTTTGACACTATGGTAACAGCCCATGATCCCAAAACAATTCCAACCACACATCCAATTATACTAACATAGACTGCTTCAAGCAAAAATTGAATCAGCAAGTCTTCTTTTTTAGCACCAAGTGCTCTTCTTACACCTATCTCACCAGTTCTTTCTGTTACTGCAACAAGCATTATATTCATAATGCCTATACCGCCAACAAGCAACGAAACTGCAGCAATACCACCAAGAAGAACTGTCATTATTCTATTAGCCTGATCTGCTTCTTTTACTAAGTTATTTAAACTTGTAATTGTCAAAGGTTCCTCACCTTTTTCAAATACATTTTCTTTTCCTCCGGGTACACCCGGTACTTCTGGCTCCGGCATAGGCTCTTCAATTGGCATGTCTGGAGGTACTTCTCCATCGCCTTGATCATTTCCCGGCCTAATATTATTTCCAATACCAACCTTTCGCTGATATATTCTTCCTAATTGCACCATGGCAAGCTCTGCATCTTCTGCACTGTTTGACTTAGCCCACATTTCTAATATGTCTTTTGTATTCGAAATCTTTAAAGCGGATGTATAAGGGATTACTATTTTATCATCTATTCCATCTCCCTTATCTTTTCCCTTTTCTGTTAATACACCAACAATACGATAATTTATACCATCTATTTTGATTGTTTGTCCTACCGGACTTCTGCCATTTAATAAATTATTGGCAACATTGTATCCTAAAACAGCAACTGGAGATCGTTGTTTTACATGTAGTGATGTAAAGAAATTTCCAGATAAAACCTTATGATCCTTTATTGCAGGATATTGCTCATTTACACCTACAATGTTCATTTTGCTTTCATCTCTTCTCCATCTTATGGGAGTGTCTTTTGTATATACAACAGGTGTCGCATATTGAATTCCTGTAATTCTGCTTGGCATTCGATTAGCTTCTTCGGCATCAAATGTTATATTATCAGCATTGGACTTAATAACTATAACATTTTCACCCAAGCTTTCAAATTGCGAAACTATGGATTTTCTTGCGCCTTCACCGATTCCCATTAAGCTGATAACTGCTGCAACTCCTATGGATATACCCAATACTGTTAAAAATGTTCTAAGTAAATTTGAGCTTATACCGTCTAATGCCATCATGGCAGAAAACTTCAACCTTATCAATAAAGAAGAAATATTACTTCTATCACGCATTTTTATCACTCCTTATTGATTTATTGGTAATATAGAATCATTCTCCGGTACTGATTGACTTGGCATCAAATCCTTTGTGCTTCCAGTAACAACAAGTTGACCTTCTTCTAATCCACTTAGAACTTCAACAAACATATCATTCATTAAGCCAACTTCAATTTCAACTATTTCGACTGTATTAGCTTCGGTTAATACTTCTACTTTTTGTCTGCCGTTTTCTTCAAATACAGCTTCTATAGGAACTAATAATGTATCTAAAGACTCACCTGAATCAACAAAGCAATTAGTATTCATACCAGGTCTTAAGCCTTCTCTTCCTTCAACCTTTATCTGAACGTTATAAACAGTTTTTCCATCCCTATCAGTCCATTGATTTAAGCTCATTACAACACCATCAAATGTTTCACCTGGGAGTGCATCAACTGTTACCACAACAGGAGCATCCTGTCTGATATATAATACATCAAGGTCAGATACAGTGGTGTAAATATACATTTCGCTTGTATTGTACATATCTAAGAGCTGCAATGACCATTGGTCCATTGAATTAGAAACTTCAAATGTATCCCCTTCTCTGTGCATTATATAAGAAATCATTCCGTCAGAAGGAGCTGTAACTGTCATTTTATTTGTCAATTCTGTTACTTTATCAATTTTCTTGTTTAATTGTTCAATTTCATCATATAAACTTTTGATTTCATCAATTTTTGTTTGAATAGAATCAGCTACATCATTGCCGGCGATTCTTACTAAAGTCTGACCTTCTTCAACAAATTCATTTTCGGTAACTAATACCTCTGTTGCTATTACAGTTGTATCTAAATTGCCTGTATAATACACCTTTTTCTCATTTAAATATGATGCAACTGAAGCGGTAAAATTAAATGACTGTATTGGAGTACCATTTTCCTGCTTATATAAAATAGCCTTCATACCAGGTTGTATAAGACCAGGATTTACAGCTTCTATCATACCATTATGTACGTAGTAAATATTATCTGAATTAGGTACCGCATTTTCATTTATTGACTTTATGGTACCGGAAACAAAACCTGAAAAAGCTGGTCCCTCTTTTTCTTTTTCAGAACCATCAATATCTCGGTATTTTGTTACTTTAATAATTTGCATAAGTACTTCTTCGCCAGCTTTTAAATTATCAAATTCATATTGATTTACTTTAAATGGAATTTTTACAACACTATCATCAACTATAGTCGCTAATAAACCATTTTCTAACATGTCACCTTCAGTTATCGACATTTGGCTTATTCTTCCTCTTATAGGTGCAGTTATAACAATTCCTTCATTAGGATTTACTTCAGACACATTTTTTATATTTTTATTGATTATTTTTCCTAATGCACTTGTTTTGTCGTTAATTTCATTTTGCTTTTTTTGTATATCAGAGGTAATCTGTTCTAAAATTTCAGTAAAATCTGCTGATAATCGAACCAAATTATCTCCTTTTTTAACCATTTGGTTTTCTTTTATGTACAGCTCTTCAACGGTATACGTAATACTACTGTCAGTTATTCCTTCAGGCTTTGGCGCTGATATAGATCCGCCCCAGTTTCCGTTTAATTGACCTGTTATATTAACACCTTGCTTTATATCTCCTCTTTCAACAGCCTTTGTAGCATATCTTGGCTCATTAGATACCTTTGATGAATCAGGTACTAACATTTTTGCTGTGAAATAACCGCCTGTAAATACTAAGCTTAAAACAACTATTATTGAAATTATCTTTTTATACATTTAAAATACCTCCACTGCTTTCATCAGAAACTATTTCTCCATCGACTAATCTTATTATTCTGCTTCCGTACTCGGCGATTTCTTCCTCGTGTGTAACTTGAACAATTGTCATAGATTGTTTTTTATTAAGTTCTATAAATAATTCCATAATTAAATCGCCGGTCTTTGTATCTAATGCTCCGGTTGGCTCATCTGCCAAAATAATTGATGGCTTACCCACAATAGCTCTTGCTATTGCTACTCTTTGCTGCTGTCCTCCGGAAAGCTGTGATGGTAAATGATGCATTCTATCTTTAAGCCCAACCATTTCCAATGCTTCTTCGGCTAATTCTTTTCTCATCTTCCCGTTCATTCCTCTATAAATAAGTGGAATTTCAACGTTTTTTATTGCATTAGCTCTTGGCAACAAATGAAAATTCTGAAAAACAAATCCTATAAAAAGATTTCTTATTTCTGACATTTTTGAATCACTCAATTTATCTACTACATTACCAGATAATTCATAACTACCGCTTGAAGCTTGATCCAAGCATCCAATTACATTTAGAAGTGTAGATTTTCCTGAACCAGAAGGTCCCATAATAGAAACAAATTCCTTTTCTTTTATTGAAAAAGATATATTTTTTAATGCTTCAACTTGTATTTGACCTGATTTATACAGCTTGGAGACATTCCCCATCTTTATTATATCCATATTCCACCTCGCTTAGGGCTATTCTATCAGTCATCATAATAAGACGTGAATATCTACTAAAAAGTTCCCATTATATTAATAAAATTATTTTATTACATCAATATAAATAGAATCAATCCAAACCTTATTCTGACCTTCATATTCAATATAAATATTTAGATAATCGGCATTAGTAACATTTATAGGTACAGTAAGTGGTGACCACATGTCATTAAATACTTCCAATTTTGTATGAAAATTAGATGCTAAAACACCATTTTTATATGCTTCTAATACTATCGAAGTACTTACATCTTTTTCAGATTTCACTTTAGCTGCTATTCCAATTTGTTGCTTTAACATATAACTAAATTTATCATCAGTAAAATCAACAACGGCAAATAAACTTTTTATTTTACCCTCACCCTCGTTTTTAACTAACAAAGAGCTTTTGCCTTCCAAGTATATGTCGCTGTCAATTTCTGCTTTAGCGCCACTATAATTAATATTTTCTAAAAGTTTGTCATTAAAATAAACTTCTGTTGAATCGGATATCTCAGTAACAGGTGGTTTGTCATCAGTTTCCGATTCTGCATCCTCAGGTTTCGGTTTTAAAGGATTATTGTTTTCTGTTTGATTGTTAGGATCATTGCTGATAGTTTCTTTATCATTAAGCATTTTGATTATTTTATTTCCTGTTAATAAAACAATAACCACAATCAACAACGAGATAGCCATTCGCATTATATCTTTCTTTGAAAAAAATAATTTATTTTTTTCAATTGGTTTTTTTACTTGATTGTTTTCTCCGTTCAAATATATATTTAATACTGAATCATCTTCTTGAATAGAATTAGGCTCTATATTATTGTCTGTTTCTGATACAATTTCCTGCTCAATATCATTTTTATTGTAAATAAATGATTCTTTCATATTTTCAGAACTAAATATCATTCCATAAATTGGCGATTGCTTAAGCTCATCCAAAACATCTTTAGGAAATACATATTCCTTTGTTAAGCATCTAACTATAATTTTAAGAACATCCGGAGGTATAGTGTCAGAAATGTTATAATCAATTATTTCCGTTCCTGAAAATATAAAATGAAGTATGTTTCCTAATCTCTTAAAGGTTTCATTGTCTGCAATGTCATATTCTTGCTCAAAAATCAAATTTAAGTCCACATGCAAGTTGTTATCAGGATCTACATAAATTCTATCTAAATCAAGAATTTTTTGTTGCACAACATCTGTCATGTTATATATGTTTTGAGCAAGTAAGATTGCTTTTTCAGATAAACAAAACTGCTGTTTTAATGTTAGATTTTCAGTAGTACATTCCTTCAATCCTTTGTACATTAAGTTTAATGGCTTTGTAAAAATATATATTCGATCATCTGTATTATAAGCCTCTATAATATTGGATGACAAAAACTTTAACTCAGGTATATTAATGAGATTTATAACTTTTGGACTAGTAATAATATTGCTGTAAAAAATATCACCTGTTTCATTATCTTTACATTCCAAGACTCTTTGGAATACATTTTCAAATATAGTGCGAATAATCTTATAGTTATTGTTCATGGGCACCTCCTCAGTAATCTTCAATAATTTTTAACCTACTCCTATATTAACAATTATTTCGACAAAAATAAAGATATATTTACTATTATTGGTATATAATTCGCAATGTAATGCATTATGCTTGTTTGCACTTTGTCGTTAGAATAAAAAAATGAGGATTATTTTAAATCCTCATCTTCGTCAATTTTATATTCTACATTTTCAATAAAATCTTTATTTTTAAAATCTTTCTCTTTGTTACCATAATATTTATTAGTTTTTTCTGTTACCACAGTCATAAGATATATGAACATCAACAAATCATCCAGTATACTAAAGCCTAAAATTGGCATAGGTATTAAGTCTACCGGGCTCAAAATATAAATGGTAGGTATTATAATCCACCATTTTTCCCTCAGTGGAATTTTTTTATCAAAAAGAAATTTAAATATTAAAAGTAGTTTATACATTTGTTATAAAACAAACTCCCTGTCAGGAAGTGCCTTTTTTAATTTTGTAACAAAATTATTCGAAGGATCCTTTTCTCTTGAACTTCCAAGTACAACATGAGTTATTTTCATTTCTTCAGCATAATCTATTAAAGATTTAATCACATCTTTAGATCTTTTAATCACCAACTCAGCTCCTACATTTTTTGTTATCTTAAATAGATACTCCAATGCTTCTCCATCGCTGAAATTATTTAATAGCATATCATTTTCATTAACCACATGTATTACATACAGGTTATCACCCTGTTCTCTTGTTAATTTAACACCTTGATCTATGAGTTTCTCGCAAGTTTTCTGCTGCGTAACACATACCATTACATTTTTATGCATCACATCTCTCCTTAAATGGCGGGAATATGTGGGAATTGAACCCACCCAGGACGCTACAAACGCCCCGCAACTGATTTTGAAGACCAGGAGGCACACCAGCACCTATCTATCCCCATCGAGTTTATGATAACATAGTAGATAAATAAATTCAAGCCAATTTTGCTAATGAATATTTCTGAAATAGTATCCAACGCCCCATTTAGTCAAGATATATTCGTAATTTTTACCCTTATTTTCTATTTTCTCTCTTAATCTTCTGACATGAACATCAACTGTTCTTAAATCACCAAAATATTCATATCCCCATATAATTTCTAAAAGCTCTTCTCTTGAATATACCTTACCGGGATTTGTTGCAAGAAGTAATAATAAATCAAACTCCTTAGCAGTTAAATTTATTTCTTGTCCTTGCAAACTTACTTTTCTACCTAAAGCATTTATAACAAAATCATCAACTATTACTGTCTGCTCATTTGGTTTTTGACTGATCCCCTTCGTTCTTCGAAGAATTGCCTTTATTCTTGCTTTCAACTCTAATATATTAAAAGGTTTTGTAACATAATCATCTGCGCCATATTCCAAGCTTAATATTTTGTTCATATCCTCGTTATTAGCGGTTAGAATCAATAAAGGAACGTTAGATATTTCTCTTATTTTCTGACAAACCTCAAGCCCGTCCAAATCAGGTAAAATAAGGTCCAATAAAATAATGTCATAATCATTTAGTGACACTTTTCTTAATGCCTCATTGCCCTCAAGAGCTAAATCAACTTCATAGCTATCTTGCTCGAAGCTATTTTTAAGACCTTTAATCAACAATAGTTCATCATCAACAATAAGTATCTTCATTTGTTACGCTCCTTAATTTGTTTGTTACAAAAATTAAACTTTTAATTAATCTTACATTGAATTGGAAAAAAAGTCAAGTTAAATATTAGTCAATATAGTATTCTGTCGTTTTCAACTCTTTTGGTGAATTTTACACTGTCAAAATGCTCAAGTAAACCTATGGCATTTTTACGGCTCGTATTAAGAAAATCCCTATATTGTGCTGCAGAAGTTTTTGTATTTTTTTTAATAAATTCAACTAATTTCATTTTAGCATCATTGTATATTTCATAGGTGGTTATTCCAATTTCACCAATTTTGACCAACTTCTTTTCATCAATCATTAAAGATATTATTTCTTCTGATTTGTTGTTATTAATTTTTTCTACAAGATCATCCAATTTAACAAACTCAAATTTAGCGTCATTTAAAATTTTTATAATTAATTGTTCAATTTTTTGAAATTCATCATCATATTGAATTTCAAAATATCTTAGAGATACATATTCGCCTTCTGTTTTAATTTTTTCCATGTGTTCAAATGTCTGTATTATTAAATCAAATACAGTTTGTTTTACAGTCGGTAAAAATCTACTTTTTATTTCTGACTTTTTAACACCTTTTGAGTATTTTTTTGTTTCATGATAATTAAATAAATATTTTTCTATATTGTCTTCAATTTTTCTTTCATAATCTTTATGCCATAAAAATTTATCGTTTTTATAGTTGAAAACAGTTATTTTCTCTTCTTCTTCAAGTATATCAACACTTATTTTTATTTCTTCTTCTGTCAATGCAGTTAACTTGGCTATTTCATTAATTGAAGGTACACTTTTTGAATTTTCAAAAATAATTTTTTCTATAACATCACTACTGCTTCCTATTTCTTTTACTTTTAGCTCTTCAATTAATAAATCGTCAAATCTTTTCTTTTTTAAAGGTACAGGTTCGATAATTTCACCGCCTCCAATTGTTTCCATGGGCGAATAAAATCTAACAATAAATTTGTCCTTCCTTCTAACTGCAATTTCTTCCTCCAACCTAAGCTGAGCATAACAACTTTCTCCCGGAGACAATTCATCTCTATCCAAAAGCACAACCCTGCAAAGCAATTCACTTGTTCCGGTATAAAGGTGTAATCTTGAACGATTTTCAACGATTCGCCTAGAGCTTTTAAGTAAACTTAATTTTACATCTAGCATCATTGTATTTTTCATGGAGTTTTTTGGAGCAATTACACATCCTCTATAAATTTCTGATTTCTTAATATTGGATAAATTTACTGCTGTTCTTTGCCCTGCAAAAGCCTCATTAGTTTCATTGGAATGAACCTGTAAGTTTCTGATTTTACATATTTTATTTACGGGATATATTTCTACTTCATCGCCTTTTTTTATACAACCTGAAATAAGAGTTCCAGTTATAACAGTTCCAAAACCGGTTATAGAAAAAACTCTGTCTATTGGAAGTCTTGGTATAGTATTAATATCTCTTTCTTCTATTTCCGATTCAGTTTTCTTTACTATTTCATCTATCAATTTATCTATACCAAAGCCTGTCTTAGATGATACTTCAACTATTGGCTCATTTTCTAAGAAAGTATCCTTTAATTCTTCTTTTATATCTTCTTTAACAAGCTCAAGCCATTCTGGATCTATCAAATCGTATTTTGTTACAACTACTATTCCTTTTTTAACTCCAAGCATATTTAATATATTTAAATGCTCCGTAGTCTGAGGCATCATTCCTTCATCGGCAGC
>JAEZGU010000199.1 GCA_023416855.1 Bacillota bacterium | reverse complement strand
GTCTTGTAGTTTGAAATTTTATATCTTTTATATTTTGACCAGTCATGCTTGCTAATTCTCGCATTACAAGCTGTCCGCATGTTTTTCCTTGACACGGTCCCATTCCGATACGAGTAATTCTTTTTATTTCATCAAATGTCACATAACCATCATTAATTAAATCTCTTACTTGCTTTAATGTAACATCAGAGCATCTGCAAATTATAGTATTTTCATTCATCATTTTACCTCCACTTTTATATTTCTTAAATCATATAAGTATTTTCTGTCTACTTCCACAGTAATAAGAGGAGTTCTGTCAAATGATTTAGGATTTAAAACACTTACTATCTTAACATCAGTTATATACTTTCCTTCTCTATCTAATCCCTTAGCTATTTCTCCTACTTTAGGCAATGGTAAAAATTCATAAGGTATTTTCATTAAAACAGTTGATTCAGATTTAGAACCATCAACTATCATAATTGCCAATCCAGGACATTTTGTTAAACAAATCGCGCAGCCTGTACAATTATCTGAAGTTACCGATGGTATCGTATTAATATCCTCACCGATAGTTATAGCATCAAACTTACATGCAGTTTCACAAGGATTACATGGAATTTCCTTGTAGCATTCTATAACTGCAACCGGTCCTTTATTTATTCTTTCTATAGAAGGGAATTTACCCATTACCATTTCCTTACTTGGTACTCCTGTTTTCTCGAACATCATATCCTCCTATTGTACTACTATTTGTTCAATACCTGATAATATATGCTTGCCTACAGGTCCAGAACGAAGCGCACTTAATTGTTTTACAAAATCTTCTTTTCTTTCATCGAAATCATCTGTTTTATATCCTATTTTAGCTGCAGCACAAAGTCCTGCTAAATATCCCTCAACCATGGCAGCACTTGCTTCCTCAACACCTGTTGTATCTCCAGCAGCAAAAATATTTTCAATGGATGTTTCATAATTATGATTTCTTATAGGAACAAATCCACTAAGCTGTGGAACATATTTCATTTCACAGCCTCTCATAGCTAAAAGCTCATTAAGTGGAGTAAGTCCTACTGAAATACACATAACATCAACATCAAATTCCATTTCAGTTCCTTCAATTTGCTGGAATTTATCATCAACCTGACAAATTATTGCCTTTTCAATATAATCCTTACCAATTGCTTCTTTAACAGTATGTGAAGTCAATATAGGTACACCCATTCTTCTTATTTTTGAAGCATGAACTAAGTAACCACCTATTTTAGGAGCAGCATCTAATATTGCAACTACTTCAACTCCTGCTTGCATCAACTGATAGCTTACTATAAGCCCTATATTTCCTGCTCCAACCATCAAAACTTTATTACCAGGTTTAACACCATGAACATTCATTAATGTTTGAACGGCTCCTGCCCCGTAAATTCCCGGTAAGTCATTATTAGGAAATGCCAAAGATTTTTCAAAAGCTCCTGTTGCAACAATTACTGCCTTAGGCATAATTTTGAAAAAATTATCCTCTTTGTGTAAAGCAGTTATCATTCCATCCTCATACATACCAACTACTGTAGTATCTGTTAAAATCTCAACGTTTTCCTTATATTTATCCAATTCGCTTAACAATATCTCAGGTATATCTATTCCTCTTAGTGATGCATACTGCTTTTCTGAGCCGAAAAACATATGTGTTTGCTTCACTAATTGACCACCTAAATATTTATTTCTTTCTATTAATAAAACTTTGGCACCGCTTTTAGCTGCACTTATTGCTGCGCATAAACCTGCAGGGCCTCCGCCTATAATTACTAATTCTGCATGCTTCATACTATCACTCCCTTGCCTTCTTGAATTTCAACAACCATTCCTTCTTCAAGATCAGTCACGCATGTTTTAACATTTGCAACTCCATTAACAGTCATCATACATGATGAGCAATTTCCTATAGCACAATAAAAACCTCTCGGTCTGTGTAAAAACAAACTTCTACCAAGCACCTTAACACCTGCTGCATGAAGCGCCGCAGCTATAGTTTCACCTTCATATCCTTCAACCTTTTCACCATTAAAGGTAAAATTAAGTTTCTTGTCTTTCTTAAATTCCAATATAGGATGTTCTTCAATTCTCATTATATCTCTCCCATTTTCAGATTTTCTATAAATTAAGCAATTAATATGCCAAGTTTCGTATTATTATAAATTTTAATAACAAATCCCACAACTTAAATATTTATTCTACTTTAACCAAAATACTTCCGCTTAGAAAGTTGTCAGATTATCGACAGTGTGTCAACAATTAGACGTGTCTGTTTCTTGACACTACATTTTTCTCAAAAATCCTTGCTTTTTACTTTCCATATGATATAATACTCTATATTTTAAAATGAGAAAAAATTCCTAAGTTTTTTAGCGGCTTAGAATTGGAGGATATATGAAAATCATAATTGTAGGCGGAGGAAAAGTAGGATATACATTGGCTCAACATCTTGTTACTGAAGAGCATGATATAGTTTTAATCGATGCAGATACGGATGTATTAAATCATGCTGATGAAACACTGGATATTATGTGTATCAAAGGCAACGGTGCAAGCGTTTAAATCTTAAAAGAGGCTCGTGTAAGCGAGACAGATGTGTTGATTGCTGTAACTAATGGTGAAGAGCTCAACATGATTTGCTGTGTAATAGGCAAAAAGTTAGGCGCTAAACATACTGT
>JAEZGU010000033.1 GCA_023416855.1 Bacillota bacterium | reverse complement strand
ATGATGAGATACAGTAATAGTTTGATTATTATATTAAAAATTAGTTAAAATTATTATTGACATTATGTTAAATGTAATGTAATGTATGAAATGTTATCATGTTGCATAAAAACAGGGACAACTTCATAATATTTAAAAAAAAGAAAAATGGGGGGTTGTCTTAAGTGGGCGCAGATATAGGTATAGTATTAGCTTATTCCGCTGGAGTAATGCTGGTATTTATGGTTTCCTGGATTTTTGTGGAACCCGTGAAGTTTTTAGGCAGATTGATAGTAAACTCATTATTGGGTGCAGTTTTTTTAATTATTTTCAATTTTTTTGGACATTATTTTGGTTGGTATATTGCGGTGAACGAAATTACAGCTTTAATTCTTGGTATATTAGGAATACCGGGGTTTATTGCAATTCTAATAGTAAAGTTCCTTCTGTAAGTTACTTAAAATAGTCGCTTATTGATACCTTGCATTGCGAACGTTTTAAGCTACTCAATGATTAATTGTATTCAATCTGTATATAATAAAATTATTAAGGGAAATTTACTGTAAAATTTTTTATTGGACAACAAATTATTACTGTAATATAATAGTAGTAATTGCTTTAATAGTATTATGATATTAAAGAGGTGGTAGTATGTGGTTAGAATATATCGTTTTATTTTCAATTGCAGCCACGGTATTTTCTATAATGATTGTTTTAATCATAGAAACTGTGCACACAACAAAGAGCATTTCAAGAAAAAGAAATAACAGTAAAATAACTGCTAAAAGCAGTAAATTATAAAAAAGGAGATGAGCACTAATCCCAATATACAACAATAAATTTTCTTATAAAGTTTATTAGGTTTTAGCGGGAGATAAACGATGGATAAACTGAATATTATTTCGGGGATAAAACAGTATCGAAGTGAAGTAGATACAAATTTTCATATGCCTGGTCATAAAGGTAAACTTGGAATTTTAGATGAAATAGGTAATAATCTGAATTTTTATGACATTACAGAAACATTAGGTACAGACAATTTACATTACCCAACAGGATTTTTAAAGGATGCTATGAACTTTATATCAAAGTCGTATGGTTCAAAAAAATCCTATATGGTCGTTAACGGAACATCTTGCGGAATTATATCGGCTATAATGGCATGTACAAACCCCGGTGATAAAATTATTGTGCAGAGAGACTGTCACAAATCCGTTTATAATGCTTGTATATTAGGAGATTTAAAGTTATACTATTTATATCCTGAATTTAACAAGAAGCATGGATTGAATTTTAGTATTAGCTTGGAAAAGTTAGAAGAAATGCTAATCGAAAATCCTGACGTAAAAATGGTTGTTTTAACTTATCCGACTTTTTATGGCATTTGCTTTGATGTAAAAAAGGCTGCTGAAATAGTTCATAAGTATGGTAAAATACTTATGATTGATGAGGCACATGGCTCACATTTACAATTTTGCAAAGATTTATTGCCTCCACCGGCTGAAAACTCAGGAGCAGATATAGTTACACAAAGTACTCATAAAACTCTTCCTTGTATGACACAAGGATCATTATTGCATGTTTGCTCTGACAGAGTTGACACAGCCAATATAGAATCTATGCTTAGAATGCTTCAAACAACTTCACCTTCATATATATTGATGGCATCTATTGAGAATGCGGTGCATTGGATGAATAAATATGGAGAAGAAAGATTGAAAAGAAATATAGAAGTATTTAAGAAAAGAACTCTTGAGCTTAGAAATATGGGCATAAATGTGTTAGAGGATGACTTTTTAATTAGTGAAGGCTGTTATGACTTCGATGCAACAAGAGCAGTAATAAGTATGAGCGAGCTTGGAATTACTGGAACAGAGCTTCAAGAAATTCTGAGATATAAATATAAAATCCAAATGGAATTTGCAGATTTACAGTATACTGTAGGTTATATTACAGCAACTGATGAAATAGAAGATATAAACAGATTATTTGACGCTGTAAAAGAAATATATTTAGAGGAAAGTCAAAGCAAGGAAAAAAGAGAAATAATTCAAATTGAAGCTTTCCCGCAATTACAGCATGAAAGAAAAATGAGAAAAGCATTTTATGCAGTCAACGAATTAATTGATATGGAAGAAGCAATTGGTAGAACAGCTGCTGAGTTTATTATTCCATATCCTCCTGGAATTCCTTTAGTATGCCCGGGTGAAATAATTGAGCAATCAACAGTTGATTATGTAAAAGTAATGCTTGATAACAGCATTAATGTTAATGGAGTTAACAAATACAATCAAGTGAGAGTTGTAAAATGAGAGGAATCTTTATAGTATTAGAAGGTCCGGACGGTTCCGGAAAAAGCACTATGGCTAAAAAAATAGGTGAATATTTTTCAGAAAAAGGCAGAGAAATTGAATTTACCAGAGAACCGGGCGGAACTAAAATAAGTGAAAAAGTAAGAGAACTTATTTTAGATAACAATAATACTGAAATGGACTATCGAACAGAAGCTTTGCTTTATGCTGCAGCAAGGGCACAGTTAGTATCTGAAAAAATAGTACCTTGGCTTGAACAGGGTAAAATAGTAATAAGTGAAAGGTTTGTATATTCAAGCTTAGTATATCAAGGTATTGGTAGAGGATTGGGAATTGAAGAGGTTAGAAGTATAAACAATTTTGCCACTGCCAATATTAAACCTGATATGGTACTCTTGTTGGATGTAAATCCTGAAAAAGGATTAAAAAGGAAGCTAAAAATTGATGGCGGAGATCGCCTTGAAAATGAAAGCTTAAATTTTCATAAACAAGTTTATGAAGGTTATAAGGAACTTGCAAGAATATGCCCTGAAATTAAAACAATTAATGCTGAAAGAACTATTGATGAAATTTTTAATGAAATAAAAAATCTAATTTCTATATAGGAGGATGATATGAAATCAATAACTGCCATAGTACAAAATGATGATGCAAATAAGCTGATTTCTGCATTGAGAGAAAATGGTTTTTCGTCAACAAAAATGTCATCTACCGGAGGCTTTTTAAGCTCAGGTAATACAACCATAATTTCATTGGTTGAGGACGATAGAGTAGATGAAGAAATAGAGATTATCAGAAAAATATGCAAAACTAAAAAGAAAATTACGGCAGCTATACCTCCAAGTTCATTTAGTACAGTAGGTGGATATTTACCACAAACAATTGAAGTAACTGTGGGAGGAGCAGTTGTTTTTGTAACAAATGTAGAAAGATTTGAAAAGATTTAGGTGATAAAATGCATTTCAGCCAAATAGCAGGCCAGGAGAAAATCAAAAAATCTTTAATAAATTCAATTATCAACAATCAAGTATCCCATTGTTATATTTTTGAAGGACCAAAAGGCATGGGCAAATATACTTTAGCTTTAGTGTTTGCCCAAGCTTTACTTTGTAAAAATTTTGATAATAACCCATGCAATAAATGTTCTGACTGTTTAAAGGTGAATTCGGATAATCATCCGGATTTACATGTAATAAATTCCGATGAAACAACAATTAAGCGTGAAGAAATTGATGAATTAATCAATTCAATTTATAAAAAGCCTTATGAAGCTGACAAAAAAATATATATAATAAGAGAAGCACAAGAAATGACAGTACAGGCAGCTAATACTCTTTTAAAAACATTGGAAGAACCGCCAAAAGACTCTGTTATTATTCTCTTAACAACAAATTCAAACAGGTTGCTTACAACCATTTTATCAAGAGGTCAGCATATTAAACTAAATAACGTTAGCAAGGAAACAATTATTTCCTATTTGACTGACAATTATAATTTAAAAGAGGATGTTGCTGAATTAGCAGCCTTTTATTCAAAAGGAATATTGAATAAAGCCATAAATATAGGTTTAGAAAAAGATAATTTACTAAAATTCAGAGTAGAAGTAATTAAATTATTTGATAAAATTATAAACTCTGATTCGGAAATTATATATGAATTAGAAAATTACTTAGATGAACAAAAAGATAATATAGATTTAATAATAGAAATAATGATGACTTGGGTTAGAGATTGCATGTTTATCAAAAATAATATGGAAGAGTTAGTAATTAATAAAGATTATATAAATCTTGCAAAACAACATAGTGAACTAATGAAAAATAATTCCAATGTAATTGAATACATGCAGCAAATTAGTGAGAATATAAAAAGCAATGTCAATTATAAATTAGCGATAGACAATATGCTTTTAGGTATTCAGGAGGAATTTAGATGATAAAGGTAGTAGGCATCAGATTTAAGAAAGCCGGGAAAATATACTATTTTGACCCTGATAAAAAGTGGATAAATGAAGGAGACTTTGTAATAGTAGAAACTATCAGAGGGATTGAATACGGTCAAGTTGTTGTTGGTCCGAAATTTGTTAAGGAAGAGGATATAGTTTCACCACTTAAAAAAGTTTTGAGATTGGCAACAGAAGAAGATATTAGAATAAACCAAGAGAATAAAGAAAAAGAAAAAGATGCTTTTAATCTATGCTTAAAAAAAATAGAAGAGCACGGATTGGAAATGAAGCTTGTTGATATAGAATATACTTTTGATAATAACAAGGTGATATTTTATTTTACTGCAGATGGTAGAATTGATTTTAGAGAGCTTGTTAAGGATTTAGCTGCAATATTCAGAACAAGAATTGAATTGAGACAAATAGGAGTTAGAGATGAAGCTAAAATGATAGGCGGACTTGGTCCATGTGGTCGACCAATGTGTTGTTCATCATTTTTAGGTGAGTTTTACCCGGTTTCAATAAAGATGGCAAAAGAACAGAAATTATCACTTAATCCGGCTAAAATTTCAGGTATATGTTCACGTCTAATGTGTTGCTTAAATTATGAACATGAAGTATATGAAGAAAATATTAGAGAACTTCCTGATGTTGGAGACAGAGTTGCTATTTTAGGAAGTAACAGAACAGGTTTGGTAATAGATATAAATCCATTGTTTAAAACAGCGCGAGTTAGTACAAATAAACCGGATGGAACAGTTGAAATTGAAGATATTGACGGTTCGAATTTAAAGGTTATAGAAGAAGGCGTGCTAAAACAAAAACATGAAGATATAAATTTAGAAGAACTAAAAGAATTAGAAGATTAAAAGTAAAATAATTCGTCAAACTTCGATTAATATTTAACAATAAATGGAATATTGAAAATATTTGAGTTTTTAGATAAAAAAGACTTTTAAATATTAACAAATAGTGTTAAAATGTTTATTGATAATGTTGGGGGAGGTGAAATAAATGTCATATGTAATTACAGATGCATGCATCAGCTGTGGAGCATGCGAACCGGAATGCCCAGTAGGAGCAATTACAGCCGGAGATGATAAATATGAAATTGATCCAGCAACTTGTATCGATTGCGGAGCATGTGCAAGTGTATGTCCAGTGGAAGCTCCTGTACAAGAATAATAGATACTAAAGAAAAAAAGCCAAATGATGGCTTTTTTTATTATAGCCCTAACCCTATTTTTCAGATTCTTTTTTCTGAAAATAGAGGTAGGTCTTATGCAAGGAATGCCAAATTTATGCGAACGATAGTGAGCAAATAAATTTGATGCATTCTACTGCTTATGATGTAAAACTTTTTCAATATATTATTATTTATAGCTTCGAATCATCTATATTATCTAAGTATTCTTTTATATGAGATGAAACAGACTTAATAGTTTTTTCTTCAAATGGACTTTGTAGATTTCCTGATTTAACTATTTCAAGGAAGGATTGACTTCCTCCTATTTTGCATATGTTGTTGTAGTCATCCCAAGCCATTTTTCGGTCTTTATTAAACTTAATCCAATATTGATAAGCACAAATTTGAGCCAATGTATAATCAATATAGTAGAACGGACCAAAGAAAATATGTCCTTGCTTAAACCAAAGAGTTCCTTTGTCTAAAAATTCATTGTCACCATAATCTTTGTATGGTGTATATTTCTTTTCAATATTTCTCCAAGCAGTTTTTCTTTCATCAGGAGTCATATTTGGATTTTCATAAACAACATGCTGGAATTCATCAACGGTTACTCCATAAGGGATAAAATTAAGTGAATCAGCTAAATGGTAGTACTTAAATTTTTCTGTGTCATTTTCGAAAAACAATTCCATCCATGGCCATGTTATAAACTCCATTCCCATAGAATGAATTTCACATGCTTCAGAGGTAGGGAAGCTATATTCCGGTGCATCCCAATTTCTACTTTGATATGTTTGAAATGCATGGCCTGCTTCATGAGTTACTACGGTTACATCATCCTGAGTTCCATTGAAATTAGCAAAGATAAAAGGTACCTTATATTTATATAAAACAGTACAATAGCCGCCTGCTTGTTTGTTTGGTTTTGTTTCAAGGTCAAATAAGTCCATATCAATCATTAAGTTTATGAATTCGCCTGTTTCAGGCGAAAGCTCTTCATACATTTTTTTGGTTCTTTCCATAATCCAAGACTTATTACCTTTTGGAGTTGGATTTCCAGTCATAAAGTTTAATGGGATATCATAGTATTTAAAATCATCTGCATTAATTCTTTTAGCTTGTTTGCTTCGTAAATCATTTGATAAAGGAACTATGTAATTTAAAACATGGTCTCTAAATTTCTTAACATCATTCTTATTATAATCAGATCTACCCATTCTTAAGTAACCTAATTCAACAAAATTTTCAAATCCTAGGGTTACTGCTATTTCGTTCCTAATTTTAACTAATCGATCATATATAATATCAAATTTTTCTTCATTTTCTTTGAAGAAGTTGCTCCATTTTTCATAAGCTTCTTTTCTAACACATCTGTCCTTTGATTCCATATACGGTTGCATTTGAGATAAATTAAGAACCTTTCCATCAAAATTAATTTCAGCTGATGATATTAATTTTGAATATTCGCTAATTAGCTTGTTTTCCTCTTGCATTAAAGGAATAACTTCATCAGAAAATGCCTTGATTTCCATTTCTGCAATTGTAAATAGTTGAGGCATAACTTTTTCTTTTAATTCTTCTTTAAATTTAGAATTTAATAATGCTTTATAAAATTCTACTCTAAGTCCTCGAAATTTGGGCATTGTCATATCTATGTATTCATTTTCTTTATCATAAAATTCATCTGCAGTATTAATTGAGTTTCTAACTGCTACAAGTTGAGCCATGGTATCTATTTCTTTTTGAAGCTCGTTTATTTTTTGTAAATATAAGTATTGTTCGTTTGCACTTTTAGAATCGTTAAATTTGTTCAATAATTCTGTATATTGAACTTTAATTTTTTCATATTCTGGACGTACATATTGGAAATCCTTAAATTGCATATCCCACCTCTTTATAATGTTTTAAAAGTATTATACCAAAATTTCATAAAAATACAACACGAAATATGTCATTCATATTTCCTTGCCTACGGTTGTAAAAATGGGGTTAGGGCATAAAAATACATTGCAGTTATCGAAACAGTTATGTTATAATACTATGAAGCAAAATGCCTGCTAACTTTAGCTTGCACTGATGATAAAATGTGAAGACAAAAAGGGTGTAATATGAAAAATATTATAGTAAAGGTTTTAAAAAATTCAATAGCGGAAGAGCTTGAACTATCACCAGGTGACGAGCTTGTCTCAGTTAATAACTGCAGTATAAAAGACTACATAGATTATAAATATCAAATTTCAGATGAATTTGTTTTATTTGAAGTAAGAAAACAAAACGGTGAAATTTGGGAGCTTGAAATTGAAAAAGAATATGATGAGGATATCGGTATAGTATTTGAAAATCCTTTAATGGATAATATAAAGGTATGTTCAAATAATTGTATTTTTTGTTTTATAGACCAAATGCCAAAGGGTATGAGAAAAACTCTATATTTGAAAGATGACGATACAAGATTATCATTTCTTTATGGAAATTTTATAACTTTAACTAATTTAAAAGATGATGAAATAGATAGGATTATCAAATACAGAATAAGCCCAATAAAAGTGTCTGTCCATACTACTGATTCAGAGCTAAGAAAATTCATGATGGGCAATGATAAAGATATTGACATTTTAGAATATCTAAAAAAGCTAATAGATGCAGGTATAACTGTAGATTGTCAAATTGTTTTAGTAAGAGATGTAAATGACAAGGAACAATTAAGCAAAACAATTAACGATTTATCATCACTACATCCTGGGTTGAGAAGTGTTGCAGTAGTTCCTGTAGGGTTGACTAAATTTAGAGATAGATTAATAGAATTAAAACCATTTGATGAAGAAAGTTCAAACGAGATTGTAAAACAAGTTACAAACATTCAAGAAGAGTTGCTAAAAAAATTAGGAACAAGATTTATATTTATTGCAGATGAATTTTATATTCAAAGTAAAAATGACTTCCCTTCTTTTGAAAGCTATGAAGAATTTGATCAGCTTGAAAATGGTATAGGAATGTGCAGATTATTTAAACAGCAGATTGAAGATATAATAGATGAGTATAAGGGAAGTGAACCTTATGCTGAAGAATTTACTTTTGTTACAGGTGTTGCTGCTTATGAGTTATTAACCGAAATATCTGAAAAAATCATGAAGGCAATACCGGTTAATATAAAAGTAGTGAAAATCAAAAATAACTTTTTTGGAGAAAGAATAACTGTATCGGGATTAACAACAGGTAAGGATATAATAGAGCAATTGAAGGATAATAATTATAAAAATATTATAATTCCTAAGAATATGATTAATGACAACAATGTTATGCTTGATGATTTAACAATAGATGATTTAGAAAGAGAATTAAATACAGAAGTTACCGTTTGTGAAGTGGACGGAGAAAGCTTATTGAATTTAATTACGAAATAACGGAGGAAAAAATGGCAAAGCCAATAGTTGCAATAGTAGGTAGACCGAATGTAGGCAAATCTACACTTTTTAATAGAATAGCAGGAAAAAGAATATCAATAGTAGAGGATACACCAGGAGTTACAAGAGACAGAATTTATGCTGATTGTGAATGGCTGGATAATCATTTTACATTAATTGATACAGGAGGTATTGAGCCGGATACATCTGATACAATTTATGCGCAAATGAGGGTTCAGGCAGAAGTAGCAATTGAAATGGCAGATGTTGTATTATTTATGGTAGATGGCAAGGAAGGCGTTACGGCAGCAGATATGGAAGTTGCTCAGATGCTCAGAAAGGCGAAAAAGGAAATAATATTGGTTGTTAACAAAATGGATAAGTTTGTTAACAATAACAATATATATGAATTTTATAATTTAGGTATTGGTGATCCCATATCCATATCCTCGTCAGAAGCATTGGGTATTGGAGATTTACTTGATGAAATTATTTTTAGATTTGATGAAACAATGGATACAAATGAAGAAGATGACAGTATAAAAATTGCTGTTATTGGAAAACCAAATGCAGGAAAGTCATCAATTATCAATAAATTAATCGGTGAAGAAAGAGTAATAGTTAGCGATATACCAGGTACAACAAG
>JAEZGU010000020.1 GCA_023416855.1 Bacillota bacterium | reverse complement strand
CTAACAACTTGCTTCAAATGAGCTATCCAAATGGAGGAACTATTTCAAACAGCTATGATGACCTTGATAGATTAGTGGGAAGAAGTGTTAATGGTGTTGAAAGATATAAATACAGCTATGATGCTTCAGGAAATCTGGCATACCAAGAAGATTTGGTAAACAGCACAAAGTATAGATATATTTATGATTTATCTGATAGGCTGTCAAGAATCATTGATTCAAGAAAAAATGTCACCAGCTTTGAATACGATCTTGGTAATAATATTAGTAAAACAACAGAACAGTTAACTGAAGCAGGAATAGGTTCAATTACTATAGGTTATGAATATAGCCAAGATAATAAACAAACAAAAATTACTCTAAGCAACAATAAAAATATTTCATATATTTATGATGCTTTGGGAAGACTAACAAGCAAAACTATAAATACTACAGCGCCTCATACCACTACATTTACCTATGTACAAGGTATAAATGGTTCAACTACAAATAAAATACGCAAAATAAGCAATAACGGCAGAGAAATAACCTACGGTTATGATGCAAAAGGGAATATAAAGACAATTACAGAAAATGGATTGCAGATAACATATTACTACAATGAGCTTGATGAGCTGATTCAAGAAGATAATCAAGTTTTAAACAAAACCATAGTTTACAGCTATGATGTAGGTGGAAACCTAAAATCCAAGCTTGAAATACCATACGGTACTGGAAGTGTCAGAACAACTATTGCCTATAGCTATGATCCTGTATGGAAAGATAAACTTATAAGTTATAATGGAAAGCCAATAACTTATGACGAAGTAGGAAATCCTCTTACTTATGATGGATGGACATTTAGGTGGGAAGAAGGAAGACTTCTTTCTGGAATAGCAAAACAAGGCCTAGATATTAGCTTTAAATACAATGATAATGGTATAAGGACAGAAAAAAGAGTAAATGGCATTTCAACCAGATATCATTTAATTGATGATAGAGTTACATTTGAAACAAATGGAGCAGACAAGGTATACTACAGTTATGACAGTGAAAATAAGCTTGTAAGTATGAACTTAAATGGAGTAGAATACTACTATGTAAGAAATGCTCAAGATGATATTATAGGCTTAATAGACGATAGCGGTAATCTTGTAGTAACATATGTTTATGATAGCTGGGGTAAGTTGGTATCTATAAATGGTACGTTGAAGGATACTGTAGGCGTTAAGAATCCGTATAGGTATAGAGGTTATAAGTATGATAGTGAAACTGGGTTGTATTATTTGCAGAGTAGATATTATAATCCTGAGTGGGGAAGATTTATTAATGCTGATATTTTTATGGGAATACAAGGTTATCTATTATCACACAATAGGTTTGCATATTGCATGAATAATACAATTAATATGGCTGATAGGTCAGGATATGCAGGTCAGCTTGTTCTTGCAAGTGGTATTGCACTTGCGGATGGTCCTTTACCTATTGGTGATTTAATTGCAGCAGGAATTGTAGTTTATGTAGCAGGCAAAGCAGTAGCAAGTAACTGGAACAGAGTTGGATCCGTAGCTACAAGTTCATGGAAAACTAGTAGTAAAACTTATACGATTTCAATACCAAATTCCAATGTGAAAATTGAACTTAAAGAAGAAAGAGGAAGTGGGATTTTCTTTGCTAAGCGAAAAGGGAGTGGAGGAATAACAAAAGTTATAGAGATTTCTAGAGCTCAGGCTGTAGCGGTATTGAAAATACCAGGGTTCAAAGAGGGGATATATACACCTTTCGAGAAAGTTGCAAGGGGACTTGCTATTTCTGCAGGAGGTTATATTGGATTTGATGGTTCAATGAATTCTTGGGAAGTAACTCATTATCATCCAGGAAAACTAAAAACACACGTTTGGTATGGACTTATGTGGTAATTATATCGTAGAAATTAATGAGGTGAATTTATGAATGTTCATGTAACGAGAGTAGATTATAATAGAGACTATATAGAGAATAAAGGTTATATGACTGAGACATACAACGATGATGGTAGCATTAGTTTAGAAAATAATTTATATGCATTGAGTTACAGAATCTGGTTAAGTGAAAAAATATTACTTCGTATAGGAATACACATTAGGTATGCTCTTTATTCATCTAAGGGAGAAGTATTTGAAGGTTACATTTTGGAAGAAGGTATAGATAATTATGGATACTATATCATTTTTTTAACTGATAAAGCAATAGAGTTAATCAGCGAGTATTCTAATTGCTCTATTAGTAGTGGAATCTATAATTTAGAATTGCTATTTTCACCTGAAATGATTCAAGGTTATAATGATTTAATTAGTGCATTTGATGGAATGCAACCCATTTTACATGAATCAGAGTTTAAAATTTTAACTAATAATAATGAAAATGTTACATTAAGATTTTCAGCAGGATATATAGATAGAATATTATTTGATATGTATATTAAAAATATTGTATCAAGGGATTTTGGAACGCTTAATCTTGAGGAAATATCTAAAGAGACGATTTCTGATATTATAATAGGTAGAAGAGGCGACTTAATAGAAGTGAAATTAGTTCAAAACACTATAATAAGTAAATTACCTGAGGGTGTTACTGAAGAAGACCTTGAAGATATTGAAAAAATTGATGAGATAGAATTTGTAGAGGAGTCAATTAACAATTACGGTATCTTTAGGTGTCAAGAGGTAGAGATAAAATTGGTTATTTGATAAGTTATTTAACTACATAAAAAAATAACGGATATTTGTGACGGTTCGAGACCTGTGAAAAGGTGCCTCTCTTTCGGAAAAAATTATAGATATCCTAATAAAATTCAAGATTTTGTATGAAGATTTTAGTTCTAAATTCAAAATCAAAAATCAAAAAATAAAGGGTAGCTATTGCAGCTATCCTTTTACCATTTTGATATAGCCTTACTAATTGACTTTTAAATTCAGCTGCAAGAGTATGGCATTGTTTTCTGTTTGATTCTTGCATGATCGTGCTCCTTACTATACTGAGTTAGATGAGCTGATTCAAGAAGATAACCAAGTTTTGAACAATTTTAGTTATGGCTCTAGTTTACCTCTTTTCTGGGATTCTTATGGCACATTAGATACAGGTGATGTAATAGTAACAGAAGAAGCACCACCATATTCTCAGCCTGTTACTAAGAGAAGCTTTAAAATTATAGGAAATTCTAATAAAGCAAAGGGCTTAAGCCAGAAATTAAATATTACCGGGAAAAGCGGTGATGTCTATGTTCTTGGCGGTTGGTCAAAAGCAGAATCAGTACCATTAAGAGATACTAGAGCATTTAATTTAAGCTTACGCTTTGAAAAGCCAACTGGAGAATTTGAATGGCATGATGTTTACTTTAATTTAGACTCAACTGAATGGCAATATGTATCAGAAAGAGTTGTTGCAGAAAGTGATTATGTAAGTGTTACATGCTTTATAAAATATGATTACAATGTAAATGTTGCATATTTTGATGGTTTACAGCTATATAAAGAAGAGTTCGGTATAAGATATCAGTATGATGAAAGAGGAAATCTGGTATCCACTGTTGATTTAGAAGGACAGACTTCAACTCTTCAGTATAATGCTAATGATGATCTTACAAAAACCACAAATCCTGATGGCAGTCAATCAACCTTTAATTATGATTCAAGTCATAACCTATTAAGTGCAACCTTTGCAGGAAATGTTGTATACTCTTTTACCTATGATGCTAGCGGTAATATGCTTTCTACAAAAGTAGGAGACAGCACCTTATTTATTCAGGAAAGTTCAACATATACCCAGAGCCAGAATTATATTAAAACCACAACTGACAGCTTGGGAAATATAAGAACATATAATTATGATGAAGTAAAAGGAACACTTACATCAGAAATAGATGAAAAAAATAAAACTACCACATATGCTTATGATAATATGGATAGATTAATAAGCGTAAGCAAAATTGCAGATGGTCAAGACGTTAAAAATAGTTATACCTATGAAAATGATAGAATAAAAAAAATTACCCATAATGGATTTAGCTATAATTTTAGTTACGATTCATTAGGTAATTTAAGGTCAGTAGATGTAGAAGGACAAAAGCTAATAGAAAACACATACATTAACAGAACTAACAACTTGCTTCAAATGAGCTATCCAAATGGAGGAACTATTTCAAACAGCTATGATGACCTTGATAGATTAGTGGGAAGAAGTGCTAATGGTGTTGAAAGATACAAATACAGCTATGATGCTTCAGGAAATCTGGCATACCAAGAAGATTTGGTAAACAGCACAAAATATAGATATATTTATGATTTATCTGACAGACTAACAAGAATCATTGATTCAAGAAAAAATATAACCAGCTTTGAATATAATCTTGGCAATAACATTAGTAAAATAACAGAACAGCTAAATGAAGCAGGAATTGGCATAATTACTATAGGTTATGAATATAGCCAAGATAATAAACAAACAAAAATTACTCTAAGTAACAATAAAAATATTTCATATGTTTATGATGCTTTGGGTAGACTAACAAGCAAAACAATAAATACTGCAACACCTCATACCACTACATTTACCTATGTACAAGGTATAAATGGTTCAACTACAAATATAATACGCAAAATAAGCAATAACGGCAGAGAAATAACCTACGGTTATGATGCAAAAGGTAATATAAGAACAATTACAGAAAATGGATTGCAGATAACATATTACTACAATGAGCTTGATGAGCTGATTCAGGAAGACAATCAAGTTTTAAACAAAACCATAGTTTACAGCTATGATGTAGGTGG
>JAEZGU010000019.1 GCA_023416855.1 Bacillota bacterium | reverse complement strand
TATTTTTTTATTGCATCCTTATGAGAAACAATTACTGCCTTTTGTGATGTTCCATGATATCTTCTTTTGACTTCCTCTTCTATTGTAGCAAGGTCAGTAATATCTTTTCCAATAAAAATTTTTTTAATGAAATTTTCTGTTATATTAATTGTATGAGTACAACCAACATCAGTGATTATATTAGTTTCTACATCAATTTCAAATCCTACATAAAAGGAATTATAAATCACTGTAATGGCATTATCCATATTAGTTCTTGATTCGCCAATAATATAAACCGTTTCATTTCTTTTTTTCATAAAATCACCACAACTTTAAGAAATAGTCTTCCATAAAATATTATATCTCAGCATTATTAATAGCACAATAATTTAATAAACATTTTTAAATTATTATAGGTCTATTAAATAGCTATGCAAAAAACCTCATAATATACCCGGTTATCATACCAAGGTATGTTCCAAACACTGTTCCAAACAGTGCCATAAGCACACCTACAGGTACCAAAGATCCGCTGTAAGTACCCGCTAATATTGGCGCAGAAGCTACTCCTCCAATATTTGCTAAAGAGGCAACGCCGCATGTGAACATATCAATTTTAAGAAGCTTTGCAAAAATTGCAAAGAGAATACCATGTATCGCCAATATCATAAAGCCGGATATAATCCACATTGGAGCATCATTTAGTTCCATAAAATTTGCTCTAGATGCCAACAAACCAACTACTGCATAAAGAAATACATTAGAAAGTTCAGCTGTACCGGCAATTTTACCAAAAGGAGTAAGTGCACATATCAGGCCTAATGCAGTAATAAATAAAACAATCCAGGTTGCTTTATCTAACAAACCTAAGGTATTAGCAAGTAATGTACCAACGTTTTGTCCAACTGCAGATACCAATAGAGCTGAACCAATTAATACCATTAAGCTGACAAAAGTAATTCCTTCCTTCTTTTCAGCCATTTCTTCTCCTAAACTCATGCTAACTTCATCTAAACGGGAAGTGTCTGCCTTAGTCCATTTATTAAACATAGGAGCAAAGCGAGTAGACCACAACAGAAGCATAACCCAAATAGAATAGTCTATAGAATCCACAACTAATGCGTTAGCAAAATCCCCTTCACCTACTTGGAAAATTTCCTGCAAAGTCGCCATGTTTCCGGAACCACCAATCCAGCTACCACACAAAGCACCTAATGCTTTCCACGAGTCAGGACCTAAGAAGCCTTTCATAATAATAAAAGTAATTATAAAGCCTGTCATAACGGTGATACTACCAACGAAGAAACCAATTATCATTTTTGGACCAAGTTTAATCATCTTGCGAATATCACAGCGTAACAACATCAAAAATATCATTCCATACAAAATGTTATTTTTAAGACCGCTATAGGTTGGCTTAGTTGCTTCCAAATCCCAGAAATTTATGGTACAAAGAACCATGCCGATTAAGTAAACAAGAACAATAGGTGGTAAAATTCCAAAGAATTTTTGTACATACTTGTTTGTAATGTACTTCTGTGCTGCAAGCAAGCTGCCGCAAAGTGCACATAAAACTGCAAAATAAGTAAAGCCATTTGTAATCATAAAAAACCTCCTAATTTTTATAAAAAACAAAACCCAACAAAAGACCGTCTGTTTTTACAGTCTCTCGCTGGGTTTCATTTATTCCAATATAGTTGTTGCTACATCATATAAATAAAGCAGCTTAATATAAAATTAAAATCTAATATTTTAGTTTCTTTAATAAATGTATGAAATCATTTTCTTGATTATTCATTATATATTAACTTTTATTTTTATTCAAGAAATTTTTCAAAAAATTATAAAACGGTTCAATTTGTTCCAATTTACAAAACGAATTGAACCGTCCACTCTTACCTACTAAGCCATTTCATAACCAGCATCTAAAACTGCTTTTTTCAATACATCATCATTTACTTCATGGGATAATGTTACTTCAGCTGATTTATTTTCTAAATCAACTACTGCATTTTCAACTCCATCTACTGATTTTAATGCTTTTTCAACTGCTGCTTTGCAATGTCCACAACTCATTCCTTCTACATTAAATGTTTTTTTCATTTTATTTCCTCCATTATTATTTGATTTATCTGATAAAACTTCAACATTTACTTTTATATCATCATTATTTGATTCTTCATCAATTTTAAAATCATCATTCTTTATTCTTACCGGTTTGAAAAATTTTAGCCTAAGTGCATTAGACACTACAGATACAGAGCTTAAACTCATTGCTCCTGCTGCAAACATAGGATTTAACTTCCATTCAAGTATACCGTAGAATAATCCGGCTGCTAAAGGTATACCTATGGTGTTGTAAATAAATGCCCAAAATAAATTTTGTTTAATGTTTCTAATAGTTGCATGGCTCAATTGAACCGCAGTAACTGCATCAAGTAGATCACTTCTGATTAATACTATATCAGCTGACTCTATCGCTACGTCTGTTCCTGCACCTATAGCTATACCAACATCTGCTCTTGCAAGGGCAGGAGCATCATTGATACCGTCACCGATCATCGCTACCTTTCTTCCTTGCTCTTGAATATTTCTGATTTCTCTTTCCTTGTCCTGAGGTAAAACCTCAGCAATTGCTCTTGTTATTCCTAATTGTTTTCTAATAGCTTCTGCTGTCTTTTTATTGTCACCAGTAAGCATTACAACCTCAATTCCCATTGCCTCAAATTCTTGAATTGCTTTTAAACTTGTTGGTTTAACAACATCTGCGACAGCTATTATGCCTAAAACATTGTTTTCATCTGCAAAATATAATGGTGTTTTGCCTTCCTCAGCAAGCTTTGTACTTTTTACTTCAAAATCATTGATATTTATATTTTTGGTATTAATTAATCTTAAGTTTCCAATAAAGTATTTTTTGTTATTAACAATTGCTTCAAGCCCTTGACCTGGTATAGCATCAAAATTTGAAACATTATATAAATCTAAGTTCCTATTTTTTGCTTCTTCTACAACTGCATCTGCTAACGGATGTTCAGAATTTTTTTCTGCTGAAGCTGCAATTTTGAGCATTTCTGTTTCATTTATACCATTTACTATAATATCAGTTACTCTTGGTTTTCCCTCTGTTATTGTTCCTGTTTTATCCATTACGACCGTTTTAATTTGATGAGCAATTTCAAGAGATTCAGCAGACTTAATAAGTATTCCGTTTTCAGCTCCCTTTCCTGTACCTACCATAATCGCAGTAGGAGTTGCAAGGCCTAAAGCACATGGGCAAGATATAACCAAAACAGCAATCCCTATGGAAAGAGCAAATTCAAAACTTTCTCCCAATAGTAACCATACAATTGTTGATATTACAGCAATTGCAATAACAACAGGTACAAAAATACTACTTATTTTATCTGCTAGTTTTGATATAGGCGCCTTTGATGAACTTGCTTCCTCAACCAACTTTATTATCTGTGATAATGTTGTATCATCACCAACATTTTGAGCTTCAAATTTAAAGAATCCTGATTTGTTTATGCTGGCACCTATTACTTTATCTCCAACTTTCTTTTCAACAGGTATGCTTTCACCTGTGAGCATGGATTCATCTATGGATGAATTTCCAACAATTATTATTCCGTCAACAGGTACTGACTGACCCGGTTTAACAATTATTATATCTCCTTTCTCTACCTCTTCTACAGGTATTTCAACTTCCTGCCCATTTCTTTCTACTATGGCAGTCTTTGGAGATAAATCCATAAGCTTTTTAATCGCGTCAGATGTTCTTCCTTTTGCTCTTGCTTCTAAGAATTTACCTAATGTTATTAAAGCAAGTATTACCGCTGCTGATTCAAAGTATAAATCCATGGAATACTGCATAACCATGTCCATATCCATATGTCCCAAACCATATCCAATTTTGTAAATTGCAAATATTCCGTACACAACTGCAGCTGATGTTCCTATAGCAATAAGTGAGTCCATATTTGGTGAACCTTTAAATAATGTTTTAAACCCAACGGTATAATACTTTTTGTTGATTATCATAACCGGTAAAGCAAGCAGCAATTGAGTAAACGCAAATGTAATTGAATTTTCCACTCCATGAAAAATATCCGGTAATGGCCATTTCAACATGTGTCCCATAGAAATATAAAAAAGAGGAACTGCAAATATGAATGATATTAAAAGTCTTTTCTTCATTTCTATAAATTCTTGCTCTGCATCTGTTTTTTCGTTTTTATATTGAGTTTCCTTCTTTTTTTCAGCAGAAGAAGCTCCATATCCAGTATTAATAACAACCTTAATAATATCACTTTCACTTAAAATTGATTCGTCATACTTAACTGTCATATTATTGCTAAGTAAATTTACATTAGCTTCTATAACACCTTCTGTTTTATTTATATTTTTCTCTATCCTTGCAGAGCACGCTGAGCATGTCATGCCGGTAATATTAAACTTTTTGGTTTTCACATTATCACTCCTTGTTTAATTTATTAACCAATGAAATTATTTCATCAATTTTTTCTTCCTCTTTACCCTGTTGAAATGCTTGCTTAACGCACATATGCATATGAGCTTTAAGTATTTCATTGTTTGCCTTTTTTAATATTGACTGCACTGCTAATATTTGATTAGAAATATCAATACAATATCTATCTTCTTCTACCATTTTATATATTCCATCAATTTGACCAGATGCCGTCTTTAATAATCTATTGATTTTATCTTTATCAGCTTTCATGTTATTCCTCCATTCCCTACCCCCCGGTGGGGGGTGTGTCTATATACTACACCTGCTTATTAATAATGTCAACATCTTTTTTGAAATACTGTCCACTTGCATGTTGTTTAATAAATGCTATAATTAGTATGTAATTATATATAAATTAATATACCAAGCCCCTATATGCTGCAGTATATATTGATGGGTAAAGACCTATTTAGTATAAAATTATTTTAAAGGTGGGAATTTAATGGATAGAAAATATATAAAGCAATTAAAAACAGAGTTACCACGATTAGGCTATGGCTGTATGCGCTTTCCTGTTCTTAATGATAAAATTGATTTTGAAGAAGCAAAAAAATTAATACATCATGCATTTAATTCAGGCATTAATTATTTTGATACTGCTTACAATTACCATGGAGGTGAATCGGAAAACTTTTTAGGAAAAGTTCTGACTGAATTTAATCGAGAAAGCTATTTTCTTACAAGCAAGTTACCTGTATGGAAAGTTAAAGACGAGAAAGATGCTGAAAAACTATTTAATGAGCAATTACAAAAATGTCATACTGAATATTTTGATTTTTATATGCTTCATTCACTAAATAAGAAATCTATTGAAACAGTAGAAAAATTTAATTTATATGAATTTATAGCAAATAAAAAAGCTGAAGGAAAAATAAAACATATTGGTTTCTCATTCCATGACAGTAATGAAGTTTTAAAAGAATTTGCAGCAGCTCACAAATGGGACTTTGTCCAGCTGCAAATTAATTATTGGGATTGGGAAGTAGACGAAGCTAAAGCTCAATATGAAACAATAGAAAAATTAAATATTCCTTGCTTTGTTATGGAACCGGTAAGAGGAGGTTTCTTAGCATCATTTGCTCCTCATGTTATGGAGCATTTCAAAAATTATAATCCTGATGCAACAATTGCATCATGGGCACTTAGATGGGTTGCTTCATTACCTAATGTGGCAATTATATTAAGTGGAATGTCTAATATGGAGCAACTAAACGATAATATTGAGACATTCACTAACTTAAAACCAATTAGTAGTAATGAGCAAGAGGTTATTGATAAAGTTGTAGAGGACTTAAAAAAAATTAACCCTATTCCTTGTACCGGTTGTCGCTATTGCATGGAATGCTCTTATGGTGTTGATATACCAGATATTTTTTCGATTTATAACGATTATAAAAAATCTGAAAACAACCAAATTGCTTATAGAAACTATTTTATTTTTACAAGTGATGATAAAAAAGCAGATAGATGTGAAAAGTGCGGTGAATGTATAACTAAATGTCCGCAACAAATAAACATTCCTGATGAATTAGCTAAAATACATCAGGAATTTATGAAACTTAAATAAAGCTAAAGATAATAAAAGATACATATAACCTTTCGTATGCTATATGTATCTTTTGTGCGTTACAACGCACCATAATTTTAAAAAAATATCTTTGATAATTCGTATGGAGTATACAACTATACTTAATATCTAACTATATTTTGAAAAATAGCTTCCTCATCATATGGATTACTGTACGAATGAATTTCATCTGCTTTAAACGTTAATGCTGATGGCGCTTTTAATACATATGTCTTGCTCTTTATTTTTATATCAATAGCGCCTTTTGTTACCACAACATATTCCTCTGTGGAAGTTTTATGCGGAGTCGATGAATGTTTTGCACCCGGTAACATTTTAATATAAAAATATTCGAAACCTGTTAAAGGGTTGAATGGAAATACATTGTACAAAATCATTTTTCCATCTGACTCATAAACCGGTTCAACATTATCGATATACAAAGCACTATCTTTATTGAAATCTTCGTTTAATAATTCAGAAAAGGAAATTTTAAGACCTGTAGCTATTTTCCACAAAGTTGAAATTGTAGGTGTGGATTCAGCTCTTTCAATTTGACCAAGCATTGCTTTGCTCACTCCTGTTAAATTAGAAGCATCCTCCAATGTTAATTCTCTTTCCGTTCTTGTTTTCTTTAATGTGCTACCTATATGCACTAACAAACTATTCATGATAACCTCTATTAATAATATATAATTATCCTGTCACATATATTATATACGATATTTTATTTTTTCGCAAATAAAAATCTGCTAAATTATACTATGGTACGTTATAGCGTTTTTTGTCGATGACATAGATTATATTTCACAGCATATTATTTTATGTGAATATAATTTAGAGGTGAAAAATGAAAAGAGAAGGAATTATTGTTGGTACATTAATTTTGACTGTCGCAACAACAATCGTAAGAATAGTTGGTATGGGATTTCGCATCTATCTTGCAAATGTCCTTGGAGCTGAAGGAATAGGCTTGTTCCAATTAATACTCACAATATATATGCTTATGGTTACTTTAGCTACTTCAGGCATAAGAGTTGCAGTTTCAAGATTAATCTCCGAAGAGCTTACCCTGAAGCACTATGCTAATGCGAAGAAGGTACTGCGCCAATCAATAGGACTTTCTTTATTTACAGGGATTTTATCTGCATTTTTGTTATATTATTTTGCTGATTATATAGGTAATAATATTTTAAAAGATGGACGTACTATATTGCCTATGCTGTACTTAGTTCCAAGCTTACCTCTAATTGCTGTTTCAAACTGCTTTAAAGGATATTTCTATGCTGTTGGAAAAATATCCAAGCCTGCCATTGTTCAAGTTACAGAACAATTAGTAAGAATTTTTATAATTTTCTCTATTATGAATGCATACTTACCTAAAGGACTTGAGTATGGTTGCGTTGCCATTGCCATAGGTATGACTGCAGAAGAACTATTTTCATTATTTTTAACCTGGTTCTTTTACATATTTGAAAGAAAACCATTTGCAAACAAAACAAATCAAAAAGCAGATGGGATGATATTTAAAATTCTTGGAATAGCATTGCCTATTTCAGCAACTTCATACTTAAATGCAATACTTCGCACTGTTGAAAACACAATGATTCCTGCAAGATTATTAGTATATGGTCTTTCGGCAGAAACAGCAATGAGCCTGTATGGTATGATAAAAGGTATGGTTCTACCT
>JAEZGU010000048.1 GCA_023416855.1 Bacillota bacterium | reverse complement strand
TTGCACCATCTCCATAATTGGAAAGCGGGTTTCTTTCTCCATGATATATGGCATCTGGTATTACCACTTGATACCCTACTGAAGCCAATATGAAACCTCTTAATCGTTGGTATTCTTTACATGAACTCCAACCGTGATAAAATATAACTGTAGGTGCTAACTCTTGAGCATCTCTTGGTCTAAAAATTATTGCCGGTATATCATTTATCATTACTTTTTCTTCAATTATTGAGCTTGATTTAATATAATCATTCATTAAATAACTCCTTATTACTTAGATTAATTCAATAAAATCTCCGTAACCTTCTTTTTCCATCTCTGAAAGAGGTATAAATCTTAATGAAGCGCTTAATACAATACCTTAATCCACCTTCTTCTAAAGGTCCGTCATTAAATACATGCCCCAAATGAGAATCACTGTTTTTGCTTCTTACTTCGGTTCGCTCCATTCCAAATGATTTATCTCTTTTGTAAACAATTACATCTTTATCTATAGGCTTTGTAAAGCTGGGCCATCCACAGCCGGAATCATATTTATCAGATGATACAAACAGCGGCATTCCTGTAACTATATCTACATATATTCCTTTTTCTTTGTTGTCCCAATACTCATTATCAAATGGAGGTTCTGTATAATTTTCCTGTGTAACATTGTACTGTTCCTTTGTTAGCTTTGATTTTATTTCATCCTCAGATGGCTTATTGTATTTATTTATTTCTACTTTTTTCATTGATTTATACTCCTTAATATAACAGCTTTATACTTTATAATCTTCCTTTAATATTGCATAAACAGCTGAATCGCAAATTCCTGTATTGTTTTTTCCTGCCTGTCTCAAAATACCTTCAAGCTGCATTCCTGATTTTTTCATAACAATACCTGACGCAGGATTTTTCGTATCATGTCTTGCTTCTATCCTATTATATCCTATTTCTTCAAATAAAAATCTGATAACTTCATTAAGTGCTTCTGTAGTGATTCCCTTGTTCCAATATTGTTTTCCTATACAGTATCCTACCTCTGCTGTTTTCAAGTCATCATATAGTCTAAATGCTCCTATACTTCCAACAGCTACGTTTGTATCCTTTAACTCTATGCACCAATGATAGTATGTATCTCTTTCTGAATCCGTTACATATCCTGCTACTACCTTCTCTGTAACTTCCATGCTATTATGTGTTGGCCATGTTATATGTCTTGTAACATCATCATCGTTAGCCCAATTGTAATACATATCTTTTACATCTGATAATTTAAACTTTCTTAATATTAATCTTTCTGTTTCTAATGTCTTTGTTCCCAAGTGGTTCATAATATCCTCCGCCAAATCTTTTGCCTTATTATACCACATGCAATCGAATTTCGCATTAAAAAATGCACCTCAAAATCTAAAAAGCGATGAACTTAAACTGATAATTTAATTTTAATTCAACAAAAAAATTCTCAGCGTATTTAGTAATTACTGAGAATTTATTTTGAGTATTTAATTTGTTTTGTTTAATAAAGAAAAGATATTAATTTATGTAATTCTTCAATGAACGTCTTACTTTGTTCACCATCACTATAATCTGTTGGGACGTCAATATACTTTAGTTGAATGTTTTCTTTGTTTAATATGTAAATTATTTCTTCCATCAAAATTCCTTTAGTTCTGTTAATACTGCATGTAGGACTTTCATTTATTCCTATTATTCCTAATACTTCATATCCGTTTTTTATATATTCTTTTATTATATTGACTGTTTCAACCGCTATACTTTTATTTATGTTTCTAAAATTTTCATTGTCATACTGCTCTTTTGTCATTGGCTCTCTTTTTAGTCCCAAGTATTTGTATTCTGGACATGGGAGTTGGTGGATGCCTACATCATTATTCATCAATTCTATAATTATATCTTTGTATGCACCTTGAGCTCTTGCCAATGGATATACCACTGAATTTTGGTTTAAAATGCAATGGGATACTAATATAATTTTTTTGCTTCTCTCCATTTAATTAGAACCCTGAGTAAATTTTGTTGGTATTTTAGTGATTAAAAGCGATACTAATATACAACTTGCAATTTTATCTACAATATTACTTGTTATTCTTGGTATAAATGCTGCAGTGAAAATAGATTGTCCGGATTTAACCAACCATGTAAAAAATACATCGTTTATATCTCCAGTAATTCCTCCATATACATATGTTGCTATAGGAGTTCCTATAAGTGGAGCTACAACTGATAAAATTAAACCTGTAACAATTGATGTTGTGATGTTGAATTTCCACTTTCTTGCTATTAAACCTACTATAATACCTACTGCAATATTAACCAATGCAAATGGAATGTTTTTAGGGTTTGTCATAATTCCTTGAATTACATTTGTTAATCCTCCCACTACTGCTCCGTACCATGGTCCGAACAATGCAGCAGAAAAAATTGTACCTACAGTATCAAGAAACAACAAAGGTATGTTCAATAAACCTACCACAGTTCCTAATACAATATTAATTGCAATTGCTAATGCTGAGAAAACTAATTTAAAATTCGAGTTATTTCTATTCATGATCGTCTCCTATTTTGATTTTAAATATATTTCTCAGATTATCACAACTGTTAAATTTAAGTCAAATTCATGTTTTTTATAATTGGATGTCCTATTATTAATTTTATCTATATTACCCCTGCATTTATAGTTCCACCAAAATAGGTTCATGTTCAGTATATGGCAAAAACACATTTATTATATCTGTCGTTTTAATTTTTAAACTTGTGGTATTTACACATGGATGACAACCAAAATATTCATTTTCTAATACATCCTTATCTATTACTAATTTAACCTTATGCTCCTTATCAAACATTAGCCCCATTATACTTAAGGAACCGGGTGTTATGTTAATATATTCTTCCATAAATGAACCATCTGCAAAGGATAATCTTGAACACCCTATTTGCTTTGATAAATCTTTGGTATGAAATTTTTTATCTCCCGGCATCACTAACAGGTAAAAGTCCTTTTTGGAAGAATTGCAAAGAAACAAGTTTTTAGCTATACTAACTCCCAATAATGATTCTGTATCCCCTAAATCCTGTATAGTCTTTGCTTCTTTATGATCAATTCCGGTAAATTGGATATTTAACTTATTTAACAAGTCATATGTATCTAACTCTTTTTGTAGCCTCATATTATCATTTGGTTTATTATGAAACAAAGCTTTTTCATTGTTCATTTGTCTAATTCCTTTCTTTATTTATCAATCATTTGTTATATCGCCATTGCCGCTTACAGGTATTGCTTCTCCTCCAATTTTAGAACTTGGCTTTATCGTTGCTTTCATGAAGTCTTTCACACGTGCAGCCTTTTCTCTTAATTCTCTAACTTGCTGCCCAGCATATATTCTTATATCTGCAGAAACTCCGTATGCCTCTACTCCAAGCCTTTTAGCAATATGAAGTGCTCTATAAAGATGATATTCTTGAGTTACTATAACTATTTTATCTGCTTTAAAAATTTCCTTTGCTCTATAAATACTATCATATGTTGATATGCCCGCATGATCCATAAATATATGTTCTGATGGAATTCCTTTGTCTATAGCATAACTTTTCATTATATTTACTTCGTCATAGCCTTTCCTTGTATGGTCCCCACTCATTAACAATCTGTCTGAAATACCTTTTTCATAAAGCTCTATTCCAGTCACTAATCTATCCTGTAACATTGGGCTTGGTGATCCATCACTCCTTACACCTGCTCCAAGTACTATTATACAGTCGGGATTAATATTTAGTGCTTCCTCTTGGGAAATAACTAAGTTCTTTGTTGATGATTTTATATATGAATTAATTAAAATAAATGATAAAAATGTTGCAATCATTAAAATTACTAATGCCATAGAAGCATATTTTGCTAATTTAAGTGTTCTTTTCATAATTTCTCCGTTTAATTTTGTTAAATACATTTTATCAAATTATCGGTAAATATAAAAGACTTTCGTTAACTTAAAAAAAATACTTAAAGTATTATCTTTAAGCATTTTCTATAATATCATTTAAACTATCAAAATTAACAAAATCAACTTTTTTATTATATGTTTCTATCATTTCTTTTTCTTCTGAAGTTTGATTTTCAATTGGTGTTTTTTTAACCTTATTAACCAAAAACTTCATCATTGTTTTATGCATGAATTCTAATTTTCCATAATCGATACCGCCTCTTAAATGAAATATTTTAGCCCTGTCATAGATATCTTTTGGTATTTGCTTTTGTATAGATTTTTTAATATTATCAGTATTTGTGCTATCTTTTGGATCAGCTAATCCAACTGTTGCAATAATCAATTCCTTATGAGAATTTTCAGGTAATAACTTTATAGTCTTGGATAATCCTAATACTCCACCTGCATATAGACCGCCTAAGTATATGATGCTGTCATATGCAGAAAGATCTCTCACTTCTTTATAGCTGTATGCTTCTATACCTGTTCTTTTAGATAATTCCTTAGCATAACGCTCTGTTGTTCCATATTGACTTCCATAAACAATAACTTTTTTCATAATAACTTTCAATCATTCTCCCTATACATTGACTTAAAATTAACATTTACAACTAATACAATACCATGTTCCCATTTATTGTCAATATTTTTTTTATAAAATATGGTTTATTATGTTATAATCAAATATATTAAACTTACACATTATGGAGGAAAAATGGATAATTACGATAATTTACTGCTTATGAAAAAAAATATGGAAACCGGATTTTTAGTTGAAGAAATAGGCTCATATAAAATAAATAATCATATTGAGTTCATAGAAAAAATATTTTTAGCTGAAGAAGAGGATAATGCTTATATATACTTAACACTAACAACTTACGAAATTGAAGAAGATTGGAAATACTACGGTATATTAGATTTATATAATATGGATATTTATAATAATAAAATTAGTGATATTGAAGAATTAGAAGATAGCTACAACCCATCATGGCTATTAAAGATACAATATATAGAAAACTATGTCTTTATAGAAAATCTTTTAAATGATATTCTGTCTATCCATGAAGCGGAATTAAATCGTATAATGCCTTTAATCAATAAAGAAGATTATATTGAACAATAAGATAAAGCAGGTACATAAGTACCTGCTACTTTTATTCTCCCCACTTTAAAAGTCTTCTTTCACCTTCTAAGCTTTTAATTTCAGTTATATCTTGACTGACTTCAAGAACTCCTTTGTAATTTCCATTATCATCTCTTAACGCAAAATATTGAATCAATATAGTCTTTCCTTTTAAATTCAACCAAAACTTTGCATTGTCTTCTTTTCCTGATTTAAAACTTTCAATTATTTCTTCAACTATATGTACGCTTGCAGGTGGATGACAATTGTTCACATCTCTTCCTATTACAGCCGGAGAACGTGGAAATATTCTATCCTTTGGTCTTGTAAAATACTTAACTTTGTTATGTTCATCAACAAATGTCATATCAACAGGTAGAGCATTAAATATCATAAGTACTTCTTCAAAATTTAAAATCCCTGTTTCAGTCTTTATTACACCATTATTGTAAATTTTCTTTATTTTTTCGTCTTCAACTTCTGTACTTGATTTTTCAATAAATGGGAATCCATATTCCAAACTTTGCTTGTGCATTTGATACCAATCATCATCGCTTAGCACTTCACTGGCTGCAGGAAATAAAATAAGCTCTTCTTTTTTCTTTACACCTAATATACCAAAAAACAAGTTTGCAATAGACTTATTAACTTCTTGCTCAGTGCTATGAACATCCTCTATTACATTAACCGCATCCTTAATTTGATTTCTTACAACATCATGTAACTCCCACATTATTGATAGACCATGAAATTTATCCATAGTCTTTTCCATATAAGGAAACAATATGTTTTCTTTTTTTAAATAGTGGTCATTGAATTCATGCAACTCATTAACCTTTGGTAAAAGCATTTGTTTTCTTATGCTTAATTCCGGCTCCTTCATCAGTAGTTTAATTTCATCTGTTTTCTTTACTAAAGCCTCATTTTCATTAATTAAATCCATAAGGAAATTATCGTTTTTAGGTTTTTCCCATTTATAATTAAGTAAACTCTTATAAAAAACATTGATAACTTTATCTAGAAAAACTAAAATTTCTTTCGGTTGAACGCCTTCTTCTATAAGTGAATAAAAAATTTCAAATACTTCCTGAGGTTTAACACTTTCTATATCTTCTTTATATTTATTATATAATTCTACCCCATCTAATTTATTTTTAAGACCTTTAACGTAATCTACTAATCTGTTTACTCTTATATTATCACTGTTCATATATTCACCTCTATTTATATATCTTGTAATATTTTACTATATTACTAATTTTCTTACAACATAAATTGAAATGAACTTTCGTCTGTATAAATTTCAGCCATAATTTAATACTAAAATTAAATAATCATCACAAGGAAGGAAGCTTATGAAAAACAATAAAAATAGAATGAGAGATAGAGAAAAAAGTAATGCTGAACTTAGAAAAATGGAACCTAAGGATAATGCTGATGTAGGCATTATAGATGGGAAAATAATAGGTATTCACGATGGCGGACATGAAAAAATGAGAACAGATATTAAAAATAAAAGAGAATAAAAAAATTAGGAGCTGAAAAGCTCCTAATTAGTACTAACAGGTGGCCAAAATACTTTAGCTTGAGCAGATATTAAGTTTCCATAAATTGTATTATGGAGTTTATTATTTACAACAGCTTTCCAGCTAATGCCTGTTCTATTCAAACTAACATTTACAGTATCTTTATATTCGTTATACTCACATTCATCAACTAACTCTACAAACAAATCACTGTATTTTGCTTTCATTTCTCCTTCGCTAAGCTTATTATCGCCAAGCTTGTTGTTTTCTATAGTTAAAGCTGTAGCTCTATTTGCATAATCTTGTGGAATTGTTGTTAAATCTTTTGTTATAAGTTCAACTTTAACTTTAGCTGAAGTTTCATCTTCTTCTACAGATAAAATTCTAAAATCCAATGTTTCAAATATTTCTTTATTTCTGTTAATTGATAATGTGTCTGTACTGCCTATTAATTCTTTTACACCATATTTTTCCAATTCGCTTACATTAACTTCTTTTATTGCCGTAATAATATTTGTTATAGCTTGTTCAGGTGTTTCTTTTTCTACTTCGAACCCGGATACTTTTTCACAAGCTGTTAACACAAATACTGCCATTACGCTAATAATAAATAATGTCATTAATTTCTTCATTTATACCTCATTATATTATGTACTTTTTATTATATGCATGATTATACCATCATATCGAATTTTGTCAAATAATATATTTCTGTAAAAACATTTTCATTTCAAAAAAAATTTTTAAACACAACTTTCTTTGTTTTTTAATTTTACTTTTATTAATTCAAATAGTATAATAAATTATACAGATAAAATTGTTAATAACTTAAGGAGATTTTACATATATGAAAGAAATTAACGGAACAGAAAAGCAAATTAAATTAGTTCAAATTGTTCTTGAAGAAAAAGAAGTACCTTTGCTTGTTAAAGATATTGAAGCACTAAAATTTAATGAAACTAAGTACAAAAGTGAAGAAAAATTCGAATATGACAGAAAGGTTATATTAGAAACGCCTTGGAATGTAAGTGTTGTTCTGCAAAATAAAACAAGTAAAATCAGCGATATTGTTAATATTAACTTAGCAAGAAACGGTATAACAGATGTTAACAGCAAAAAAATATTTTCTGCGCTTAGAGCTAAGTACAAAGAATCTAACATTATCGATTATAACGAATTAGCGGAAGAAATTTAAGGAGGTAACAATGAAAAAAATAGAAAGTTTTCAGGTTAATCATTTAAATTTAAAACGTGGTATTTACTTGTCAAGAAAGGATGTTGTTGGTGAGCATATTATTACTACATTTGATATCAGAATGAAAGAGCCTAACAATGAGCCTGTGATAAATACTGCCGAACTACATACCATTGAACATTTAGGTGCAACTTTTCTTAGAAATCACAACCAATATGATACACTAACTGTATATTTTGGTCCAATGGGTTGTAGAACAGGTTTCTATGTTATATTCAAGGGTGATTTAAAATCCTCAGATGTTGTTGACATAACAAAAGAAATGTTTGAATTTGTAATGAATTATGAAGGTGATGTGCCGGGTGCTGATGCAAGATCTTGCGGAAATTATCAGGATATGAATTTAGAAATGGCAAAATATGAGGCATCAAAATATTATGAGGAAGTTTTATGTAATTTGGAATATGAAAATTTAAATTATCCTGATTAATATTAAAACAAAAAGGGCGTTTGCCCTTTTTTAATTCTTTATTCTTGTGCCTTCAATTTATTCGCAAATTTTCTTCTTTCAATTTCAGTTAAATATCTTTTTCTTAACCTTATATTGTCAGGAGTTACTTCAACTAATTCATCATCATTGATAAATTCCAATGCTGATTCTAATGTCATAACTCTTGGTGGTGTTAATTTTATTGCATCATCAGCTGATGATGAACGTGTATTGGATTGTTTCTTTGCTTTACAAGGATTTACTGTTATATCCTCACCACGAGCACACATCCCTATAATCATTCCTTCATACACCTTTTCACCTGGATTAATAAACAATGTTCCTCTACTTTCAAGGTTGGCTAATGAATATGCAATTGCTTCTCCTTGTTCGGTAGATATTAAAACTCCATTTATTCTTTGAGGTATTTCACCTTTATATTTTTCATAATGGTCAAAGCTTCTTACTATAGTTCCTTCGCCTCTTGTATCGTTGATTAGCTCAGTACGATAACCAAGAAGGCCTCTTGTAGGTACCATGTATTCAATTCTCACATAGTTTCCATCCGGTACCATCGAAACCATCATTCCTTTTCTGACGTTTAGCTTTGATATAACTGAACCTGAATAAATTTCAGGAGTATTAACAAATACTCTTTCCACAGGCTCCATAACAACTCCGTCAATTTTCTTTAATATTACTTCCGGTCTTGAAACTGAAACCTCATAACCTTCTCTTCTCATATTTTCAAGAAGTATGGATAAATGAAGCTCTCCCCTACCTGAAACCTTATAACCGTCTACTGCATCTTCTAATGCTTCCACTCTAAGTCCAACATTTACTTCAAGCTCTTTTTCCAATCTTGCCTTTAAATGTCTTGTTGTAACATACTTACCGGACAACCCAACAAATGGTGAAGTGTTAATTAAAAAGTTCATTGACAATGTTGGTTCTTCTATTTTAATTGTTTCCATGGGAATTACTTTATTTTCATTACATATTGTATCGCCTATTGAAATATTTGAGATACCTGATACAACAACTATATCTCCGCTGTACGCTTCACTTACACTTACTCTACTAAGCCCTTGATATACAAAAATACTTGATATTTTTTGCTTTTCCACTGAGCCATCATGTTTTGCAACAGAAACTGTCTGTCCTTCTTTGATAGTACCTGCTGTAACTCTTCCTATACCTAATCTACCTATATAATCATCATATGCAAGTGATGATATTTGCATCTGTAGGTTTTCATTATCTCTATCTGCATAAGCCTCTACATGTTTAGTAATAGTATCAAATAAAGGTGTAATACTATCACTTGGTTGATCTAATTCATATTGAACAATTCCATGCTTTGCTACACCATAAAGTATAGGGAAATCTAATTGTTCATCTGTTGCATTTAATTCAACAAATAAATCAAAAACCATATCAACAACTTCTTCTGCTCTATGATTTTTCTTGTCAATTTTATTAATTAACAATATTGGTCTTAATCCTACTTCTAAAGATTTTTGTAATACAAATCTTGTTTGAGGCATAGGACCTTCTATTGAATCAACCAAAAGTATAACCGTATCAACTGTCTTCATAATTCTTTCAACTTCTGAAGAAAAGTCAGCATGTCCCGGTGTATCTACAATATTTATTTTATAGTCATTATGCATTACTGAGCAGTTTTTAGAATATATGGTTATTCCTCTTTCACGCTCAATAGCATTTGAATCCATTACTTGATCCACTAATTCTTGATTTTCTCTAAAAACACCACTTTGCTGCAAAAAAGCATCTACTAATGTTGACTTTCCTGCATCTACGTGGGCAATTACTGCTATATTAATTATTTTATTTTTCATACATACCATCCTTTTTTTAACCACGGATTATTGTATTCTTTTTAAAGGTAATATGCAAGTTTTTTTTATTTAAACTTGAAATTTTCTTTATTTTAAAAGGACGCGTTTAAAGCGTCCCCTATATTAAATACTAAATTTTTTATTAGAATAAACAACCTTCCCATCTATAATTGTCATCACTGTTTCATAATCAATATCTAAAAGAGGGTTTCCTTTAAAAATTGCTATGTCTGCATCCTTACCAACCTCAATGCTGCCAACTCTGTCAGCAATTCCGGTTATTTCTGCGGGATTTATGGTTATTGCTTTCCAAGCTTCTTCCTCAGGTAATCCTGCTTTAACAGCCATACCTGCACACATGGATATATGCTGTATTGGTATAACGTTAGAATCAGTTATTATTGCTATTTTTATACCTGCTTCATGCAATATTTTTGGTGTTTCGAAGCTTTTGTTTTTTAGTTCATATTTTACTCTTGCACCAAATGTAGGTCCAATAAAGCATGCCTTATTTGCTTCTCTTAACTCATCTGCGATTAGATGTCCTTCAGTACAGTGATCTAAAGTAATTTCTAAATCAAACTCTTTAGCAATTCTTAGGGCTGTAAATATGTCATCTGTTCTGTGAGCATGGGCTTTTAATGGTATCTCTTTTCTCATAACAGGAAGCAAAGCCTCGAGCTTCATGTCAAAGTCAGGTTTTTTGTCAGGATCTTCAATGGATGCATCTAAATCCTCTTTATACTGTTTTGCTTCATATAATGTTTCTCTTAACATTGCAGCAATAGCCATTCTTGTTATTGGTGATTTGTGCTGTTCATCATATACTCTTTTTGGGTTTTCTCCAAATGCTATTTTCATAGCAACGGGATCTTTTATAACCATATCATCGACTCTCTTGCCGTATGTTTTCATAGCAAGAAATGATCCTCCAATAACATTGGCGCTTCCCGGTCCTGTAACTGCACAGGTCACTCCGCCTTCAATTGCATCTGTAAATCCCTGATCTAATGGGTTTATAGCATCAATTGCTCTTAGCTGCGGTGTTATTGGCTCGACTGACTCGTTACCATCTTCACCTTCAAAACCAATTCCTTCTTCAAACAAACCAATATGGCAATGTCCATCAACAAACCCCGGAGTGACTAACATACCTTTTGCATCTATTATTTCAGCATCTTCAGGGATTTCTAAATCTATTCCAACAGCTTTAATTTTTCCTTCTTCAATAATTATTTGTCCATTGCTTATGTCTTCACCAGCCATTGTTTTTATATAACCGTTTTTAATTACTAACATATTTTATTAATGCCTCCAAATGCATATTATTTAGGTAAGAAACCTATCTTTTTAGATACTTTTCTAAGAGTTTTTCTTGCTGTTGCTTCTGCTTTTCCTGCACCATTTTGATAGATTTTTTCCAAATAATCCTTGTTTTTCAACAAATAATCTATTTTATCTTGTATAGGCTTAAATTCATTTATAACTATTTCTGCTACATCATCTTTAAACTGAGCATAACCCTTACCTTCGTAATTAGCTACAATTTCATCATTTGATTGTTTTGTAATTTTAGAATAAATATTTATTAGGTTTTTAATACCGGGCTGCTCATCACTGTATCTTACTATACCTTCAGAATCAGTAACAGATCTTTTGAATTTTCTCCTTATTGTATCAGCATCATCCGATAACAGTATATAAGCATTTTCATTAGAATCAGACTTAGACATTTTGCTTAATGGTTCCTGTAAGCTCATTATTTTAGCAGCACCTACTTTTTCTATGAATGGCTCAGGTACCTTAAATGTCTCGCTAAATCTGTTGTTAAAACGCAAAGCTATATCTCTTGTTATTTCTAAATGCTGTCTTTGATCCTCACCAACAGGAACTAAATCTGTTTGATAAAGAAGTATATCAGCTGCCATTAACACAGGATATGTGTACAAGCCTGCTGTAATTGCATTATGATCAAGCTTTTTGGATTTATCTTTAAATTGGGTCATTCTACCTAATTCCCCATAGTACGTAAAGCAATTTAATATCCAGCTAAGTTCAGCATGAGCAGGTACATGTGATTGAATAAATAGTGTCACTTGTTCAGGATCTATGCCTGCAGCTATATAATTTGCCAAAACTTCAAGGGTGTTTTTTCTTAAATCTTTTGGCTCCTTAGGAACAGTGATAGCGTGCATATCAACCACACAATAATAACTGTCATATTCACTTTGCAATTTAACCCAGTTTTTCAGTGCTCCTAAATAATTACCAAGAGTGAGCGAACCTGTTGGTTGCATACCGCTGAATATTACTTTTTTATTTTCCATTGTTACCTCCATATACAAAAAGAACCCTCTACCCAATGGACCAGAAAGTTCTTAACAGTCACATTTTTTTGATTATACTACAACAGTTTTTATTTGTCAAAAAACTTTGTTATAACCACATCAAATAAGTTATAACTAAAAATGAACACTGTGTTATTTCTATTATAAAGCCTTCAAAAGTACTATTTATTTCACTGATTTTTTTATCTGCCATACTCATCAGTATTCCAGTAATCATATACGTTAATGACAATGAAATTATTAGTCGATAATTAAATATTATCGTCAATAAAAATGAAATTCCAAAGGCAAAAATAATATGATATTTTTCGCAGTGTTTCATAATTACTGTGTTTTTCTTGTTACTTTTGATGATAAAGCTTAACAAGATAAGGTTAGAATATCCTGCAACCGGCATAATAATTAAAGCAGATGTAGGAACAATTCTAATTAGTGAAAAGTACAACAAAATTATAGTTATTATACCTATTAATCCTGTAATTTGTTCATTTTCGTCTTTTGCTTTAAAAAGACTATTGAATGTATTATATGTATCCTTCAAATTAACAGTCTTTGTAATTATGTTAATATAAACTAAAACTATAGCACCAATAAAAAAGCTGTCATAAAATAATTTTAGGCCAGCTATTAAAAATGCAACAAAACCAATGGCAAATCCGATTAAAGGTAAAATCAAAATGCCGCTTTTGTAATCCTCATCTGTAGCATCAGCATATATGGTAATATTGATGCAAGTATATTTTTTAAGCATTA
>JAEZGU010000267.1 GCA_023416855.1 Bacillota bacterium | reverse complement strand
TCCTTATAGCCCCCGGCTGTATATCTATACTCTCTTGCTTTTTAAGCTGGTAGCAGACCGTTTCTGCGTCTATATATTTCTTAGCCATAGTATCCTCCATCAGGCGGGTCTCTTTTATAGGTATGGTCAGAAGGACAAGAAGGAGTATCAATATCTATCAATCCAGGGAAACACTCATTAGACCATACACAATTATAACACTTATTAATTCTATACTGTCTTAAAATTTCATTTTGATTAACAGCATTCATTCTTATTTTAAAATAGTCTGTTTTATCATTTGGAGTAGGCTGCATAACTTGATATATAAACTCTATATTTTTCATAATTTCTATTGCTGCATCATAGAGTTTTGCACTTGCATGATGAGCTATTTCGGCACATATAGAATGTACATTTGCAAAATTTTCTCTTTCTTCTTCTGAAAGGTATAATTCTTCTTTTGTAATTATTTTCATTTATTCTACCTCCAGTAGCCAACTAAGCCAACATTGTTTACAATTATAATATTTATTGCAATCATCTTCCGTCCGAATATCAGGACGCAGACAAGCATTACACTTTGTTAAAAATTCTAGCAACTGCTCAACTGTCATAACAAAAATCTTATCAGCATTGGTTTGTGATTTTAAAATAAAATCAGTACAAGTAATAACAGGTGGGTCTAGTCCTCCACTAGGAGCTCTCCAACAACAATCTTTGATACAATTATCACATATACTTTTTGACATTATTCGCTTACCTCTTTGCCTATATCTATATTTGAATATAAAAATAAATATTTGAATGAACAGGTGGATGATACCAACCATCTATTTCTATAAGGGCATTTTCAGCTTCATTTATTAAAGCATTAAAATCATCAAGAAGTTTCTTATCTTCATCTGTCATTTCATCATTAATAAACCAAGAATATACACCAGCTTCATTTACTGCTTCTGAATTTTTATCAAGAGGAGCAACTACATCATATCTTGGGAACCAATATTCTCCATTATCATCAATTCTAGCATCATTGAACCTAGGAAGAATATTTTCTTCTACCCATTTTAGAATCTTAGTGTTATATTGTGTAGTAAGTTCATTTTCCTTGTCAGTCTGTGTTCTATACTTATTATAAATTTCTTCTGCTTCTTCTCTTGACAGATAGGTTTCGTTGTAATCATAGCAACAATAATCTCTACAAAAAGCAAGATAAGGTTCGTTTTTTATGTATTCAAGAATCTTTCTAATAGACCAAGTGTCCCAAAGATTTTTTGGCTCATTAATAACAAACTCTTTCTTTATTGTAGAAGCAGACGGCTTAAACTTGTCTATGGTTTCTTCAAATTGAGCAAAAAATTCTCCACCTACTTTTATTCCAACCTCAGCATGGGTTTCAGGAGCATTCCACCAAATACCGAATCTCCATCCAGGACATTCATTAACATGGAAATGAATGATAGAATTGGTACCTGTGCCAAATACAAAATACCCATCAAGGTATTCTATATCGGTAAAAGTAAAAGTAGCATCATCAGTATTGTTAATATCATCAAAAAATATATCAGTTGCTTTCTTCCAAATATCGGCGTTACCCTTTGTGTCAGCTTCTTCTACCTGCTTAGTATAGATATTATTAAGACTTTCAAAAAAATTTTCTATATCAGGCATTAGTTTCTTTCTCCTTACTAGCTTCTAATTCAAGTGCATCTTCTCTGAGGTCACCATAACAAAATTCATCACCATATTCCATATTATTCATAACCTCTAGACAAGTTGAACATATATAGGTGTTAAAAATTTCATCATCCTTGACTGTATTATATTGCATTTTTGTTTCCTTAGGAAATTCTCTTGCACACCCAAAACAAAAATGAGGCTTCCTTGTTTTTACTATTTTAGATGAAATTAGTTCACTCATTTATATTTTCCTTTTCAAAATAGAATACAATAGGTTTTTCATTCTCTATAACATTACCATAGACTACACCTACTTTGTAGATGTAGTTTTGTCTTAATTTACGAGGAATTTCTTGAATATACTGTCTAAATAAGTCTAATGTGTGTGCTCGTTTATAATGGTTACACATCCTACAAGATGGCATAAGATTTTCAAAGTTATCCATTCCATGTTCATTCCAACTATTTTTAGCTACAAAATGGTCCACTTGCATATCTTTATAATCAATATGCCTGCCACAGTAAGCACAATGTCCATTATATTTTTGATAGACTCGTTGACGAGTTTCTTTACTTATGCTCATTAGTACTTTTCTTTTTACCAAAGATATCCTTAAAAGCAGAAGTTGAAACATCATTTAAAACTTTACATTCTTGTAGATATTTAGGTTCATAACACTTTCCACAATAAAGTTTACAATATGTTTTCATTGCTTCCGAGGTAATTTTATCCATACATTTATACCACCTTTATACCTTTTTTATTTCTGTATTTTTTATAAATGGAAGTTTTGTTGGAATAGTTATGAGGTCAAAATAACATCCACAATAAGGACATTTATACGGAATTATTGAATCGCTCCAAATTTTATTTGTTGTTCTATGTCCATACCCAGTGTAATCAATTTCTATATTATAAATAATCTCATGGCAATTACTACAGACAGGTAAAAATTCTATTTCAGCCATATTTTAATCCTTTCCTCTATATTTACGCAGTTCTTTAATGAATTTCTTTTTGTTCTTGATTTTAGTTAGATTAAGAAATCTATGCATTGGCTTACTCATGTTTAATTTTCCCTATCAACAAAAAACTTAGTCTGATATACTTGCCCATGAATTTCATCAGCAACCTGCTGTGCCTTTACCCCATCGTTATAAGCCCCATAAAACCATAGCTCACCTTTATCATCATCTCTCGCAACAAGATAAGTATAGTTCCTTGCGTAGTCAGGTATGTTGTTAATTACCATATCAACTTTCCTCACTTTTTATAGATTTTATAATTCAATTATACTATATGTAACAAGAAAAATCAACTAATATTTATATTTATTATGTCAATATATGTCAATATCATCATTGTCCGTATATATAAAAGAGCTCATAGAGCGAATTGCTTTTACAGGAAATACTTCTGTATCTGGGTGAATAGGATAAATTTTGCCACTTTTTAAACAGATTGCATCATTATGTGTTTGTGAAACATTATAT
>JAEZGU010000238.1 GCA_023416855.1 Bacillota bacterium | reverse complement strand
TGATTGTTCCTTTTAATAGTTCTTCTGACAATCTGTCTTCAATTTTTCTTCTTATTTCTCTTTGAAGAGGACGAGCGCCAAACATTGGATCAAAGCCTTCCTCTGCCAATAAGTCCTTTGCTTTGTCATCTAATTCTATTTTTATATTCAATTGTTCAAGGCGTTTTGATAAGTTGTTAATCATCAATGTAACAATTTCTTTAATGTGTTCCTTATTCAATGAGTGAAAAACAATTATTTCATCTATACGGTTCAAAAATTCAGGTCGGAATGTTTTCTTTAGCTCATCTAATACATTTTCCTTCATTTTTTCATAATCATCTTTTTCTTCGTCTGTTGAACTTGTAGCAAAACCAAGTGTTTTTTGTTTTTTAATCGTACTTGCTCCAACATTTGAAGTCATAATTATAACCGTATTTTTAAAGTCAACTGTTCTTCCCTTTGCATCAGTTAATCTTCCGTCATCTAAAAGCTGTAATAATATGTTAAACACATCAGGATGTGCTTTTTCTATTTCATCAAACAATACAACTGAGTATGGTTTTCTTCTGATTTTTTCAGTTAACTGACCACCATCATCAAATCCTACGTATCCCGGAGGTGATCCAATTAGCTTAGAAACCGAATGTTTTTCCATGAACTCAGACATATCTACCCTAATCATAGCATCCTCATCACCAAACATAGACTCTGCCAATGCTTTTGATAGCTCTGTCTTACCTACTCCTGTCGGTCCTAAGAATATGAATGAACCAATTGGCTTTTTAGGATCTTTTAATCCAACTCTTGATCTTCTTATAGCTTTTGATAATGCTTCAACTGCTTGCTTCTGTCCAATTACCCTTTTGTGTAGTATTTCTTCCATATTCAATAATCGTTCTGATTCATCACCTTGAAGCTTCTTAACAGGCACGCCGGTCCATTGGGAAACAATATCTGCTATTTCTTCATATCCGATTCTTGAGTCTTTAGAGTTCTTTGCTGCCCAAAGCTTCTTTTGCTTATCAAGTTCATCGCTTAATCTCTTTTCTTCATCTCTAAAAGATGCTGCTTTTTCAAAATCTTGATTGTTTATAGCAGCTTGCTTCTCTTTGACTATCTCAGCTATTTTATCTTCTATTTCCTTTAATCCCTTTGGTTGTGTAGAAGATTTTAATCTTGTTCTTGATGCAGCTTCGTCAATTAAATCAATTGCCTTATCAGGTAAAAATCTGTCTGAAATATATCTGTGTGACAATTTAGATGCTGCTTCTATAGCTTCATCTGTTATAGCAACCTTGTGGTGAGCTTCATATTTATCTCTTAAGCCCTTTAATATTTTAATAGTATCTTCAACACTTGGTTCTTCAACAGTAATTGGCTGAAATCTTCTTTCAAGGGCTGCATCCTTTTCTATGTGTTTTTTGTATTCATCTAAAGTTGTAGCACCAACAATTTGCATTTCTCCTCTTGCTAATGTTGGCTTTAGTATGTTTGATGCATCAATTGCACCTTCTGCTGCTCCTGCTCCAATTATGGTGTGAAGTTCATCTATGAATAAAATTATATTTCCTGCCGCTTTTATTTCCTCTACAGCATTTTTTAGTCTTTCTTCAAATTCTCCTCTATACTTTGCTCCTGCAACCATTCCTGCCATATCAAGTGTTACCACTCTTTTATCCTTTAATGTTTCAGGTACATTTCCATTTACAATTTCTTGAGCTAAACCTTCTGCTATGGCGGTCTTACCAACTCCGGGTTCACCAATTAAGCAAGGGTTATTTTTTGTTCTTCTTGACAATATCTGAATGACTCTTTCAATAACATCCTCTCTGCCTATAACCGGATCAAGTCTTCCTTCTCTGGCACGTTGATTTAAATCAGTTCCATACTTATCGATAGTCTTAGTGCTGTTTTGTGACTGTTCTGTACTTCCACCAAAGTTAGCATTACCTCCGGCAGCTCCTCCGCTTCCCTGTCTGATAGCTTCAACTACCTCATTTTTTAAATCTCTTAGGCTTACTACTGACTTAATAATCTGAGCTGCAATTCCTTCTCCCTCATCTATTAGTCCAAGAAGTATATGTTCTGTACCTACATAAGGCATTCCCATTTGCGTTGAATATTGTCGTGCAAGTTCAATTACATACTTGCTTCTTGGGCTAATTTGAATATATTCAGGATCTTCATCTCCCATACCAATTGAATTCTTAATAATTTCTCTTATTTTATTAACATCTAATTTATTTCTAAGAATTTTGCCTGCTATTCCTTCTTGTTCAAGCATTAAGCCTATAAGTATATGTTCAGTTCCAAGAACGTTTTGTTTAAAATTCTTAACTTCTCTTTGCGCTAATTCCAGCGTATTCTTTGCTGAGTTATTTAAACCATTCATCATTTATTTCATCTCCTTAATCTATATTATTTGCTTTGTTCATTGTAATAATTCATTTCTTAATATTTCTGCTCTTTTTTTATCTCTTTCCTTTAGGTTTAAATTGTGTTCAGTATTTGATGCAATATTACTTGGTTGAATTTTAGTCATAATGCGATAAATATCCATTTCTTTATCTAATTTAATAATATCCATTTCTTTGCCAAGCTTTAATATAGATAACAGCTTCATAGACTCTTCTGATGTCATTCTTCTTGCATTTGTCAAAAGCCCATAAGCTCTATAAACCTCATCCTCTATTTCATCAAAATTATTATTCTTAAGATGCTCTCTAACCCTAACTTCTTTTTCTATAATTTGATTAACAATTTGAGTTATTTTCTCTATTAAAGTTTCCTCTTGTGCTCCTAATGTACCTTGATTAGAAATTTGATAAAGGTGTCCTATAGATTTAGTTCCTTCACCATACACTCCTCTAACAGTTACACCTAATTGTGACACTCCGTATAATAATTTATCAATTTGATTTGTAATGGATAATGCAGGCAAATGAACCATAACAGATGCTCTCATACCTGTACCTATATTTGTCGGACATGAAGTAACATAACCCAATTCATTATCAAAAGCATAGTCAACAGACTCTTCTATTACATCATCAATTTTATTACTTAAATCCCAACATTCTTTTAATGATAAACCAGGACTTATAGTTTGAATTCTAATATGATCTTCTTCATTTAACATAACGGAAACCTTTTTATCATTGCTTAATAAAAAGGCAGCTCTGTCCTTTTCTGCCAACGCAGGACTTATTAAATGATTTTCAACTAACGCGCTTTTTTTAAGATTACTTACATCTCTCATATATGTTAATTTATAGTTTAAATTGACTCTATTGATTGCATTGCTTACTTCAGAAATCATTCTTTCAGCTTCTTCATCAGTTATTTTTACAGGGAACTTATAGTTTTTTAAATTTCTGGCTAACCTTATTCTGCTAGTTACAACAATATCTTTATTATCCATACTATCACCCCTTAAATATTTTCTTCCATCTCACGAATTCTATCTCTTATCTTAGCTGCATTTTCATATTCTTCTTTTTCAATAGCTAACTTCAGATCATTCTTGAGTTTTTCTATATCCTTTTTAATTCTGTAACTGCCGCCTGCTCTTTTTGGAATTTTGCCGGTGTGATTTTCATAACCCTGTATATTTTTAACAACAGGCATAATTCTTGGCTTAAATGTACCAATGCAATCATTGCATCCAAATTTACCTGTATTTCTAAATTCTTCATATGTCATACCGCACTTTGAGCATCCTTTTGCAGGAATATGTGTTGAAGTGTTATATGCATTATTTAACATTGCTGAAAACAGATTTTCCATAGAAAAATTAGAGTTTAATATGGTTTGATTTCTCTTGGCACATTCCTCACATAAATGGCTTTCTGTTTTATTGCCGTTAATAATTTGAGTTACATGTACTTTAGCTTCATTTTTACCGCATTCATTACATAACATATATATACCTCCTGTACCTATAATTAATCATCGTCTACAGACACTAATATCATTTCCTTAAGCAATGAAGCTCTAATTGTATTTCTGTCGTCATAAGGTATGTTGTTTAAAGCTCTGTCACTTAATATACTTTGCATAATTTTAATTTCTCTACTATTGATTACTTCTCTTTCTTTTAACGCTTTTAAAATATCAAACGCTTTATTGAGAGTAATACTATCTCCTATACTTTCATTAAGTAGTTCTTTTAACTCATCAAATGATGATTGAACCCTAAAAATTCTTATATACCCACCGCCGCCTCTTCTGCTTTCAACAATATAGCCTCTATCATTATTAAATCTTGTTGTAAGTACGTAGTTGATTTGCGATGGCGAGCAATCAAATTGCTGCGCTAAAAAGTTACGTTGAATATCCACAGCTCCATAATTATTTGCTTCTATTAATTCTTTGATAAAGCTTTCTATTATATCACTTAAATTTGACATTACTTCACTTCCTTTGTTTGACTTTAACTTTGACTTTCTTTGACCTTGATTTTATTATATCACTTTTTTTTCTTATTTCAATAGTTATTTTTAAATTTTTTTTGTTTTATATACTATATGTAATCAAATAAAATAAGCACCTTTCGGTGCCATAAGCTTAAAACATTTTTAATAACCTCAAGTAATGACTGGCTTCTCTTATAGTATGATCGCCTAACAATGGAATTATTATTGATTTAATATTACATTGAAGAATGCCTTCAGTACCTTGACGCTTAAACTCACGTATACCTTCGGTTGCCTGTAAGCTCTGCTGGGTTACGCTTGGTAAAAGATCTACTTGTGTCTGAACTCTTTGAGATTCTTCAGTTAAGTTATCAAATAAATTTCCATACATGTTTGCTGTATTAAACAACTCCTCTTCTGTTGGATCTAATAATCCCCTTATAAATTTTGCATGCTCTGCCATTATTCTATTCCAAAACAACTCTTGTTCAATAGCCTCTCTTGTTGTGTCAATACTTTCTCTGTTTTGAAAGCTTTGAAGAGTTCTTACATACAGCTTTGCTTCACGCATTATGTGGTCTATTAATAATGGATAGTTCACTGTAAACATTTTACATGATAGCACATTAGATAAAATATTGGATTTAAATTGTATCAGTGCATTGGTAAGTTCTATTGCCCTTTGATTTATTAAAAACACCATTTCCTCAAGCTTTTTATTTATCACCACTGGACTTGCACCCATTAACCTAAATTCCTCTTGTGTTAATTCTATTGGAATTCGTACACCGGTAAAATATGACGAAACCATTTCAGCATCAACTGTATAAGGAGTTACCACTTCACCGGATTGAAGCACTTCCGGACTTACAACTCCATAGGAAAGGTAAATTACATCTTTTAATAACCTATCATATTCCATCCTAAAATCATTTGCTCGATTAATATAATTATTATCCTTCTGAGTGAATCCAATTTGTAAAAAAAAAGAATGTTCTTTCATTATTCTATTAAAGAACAAGTGTAACTCTAATGATAAACGTACAAAATCTTCAGTAGAAAGCATTGTATCCTCCTTAAAATATTATATTACATATTATGTTTAATAAAATTAACTGCCACACATTTTAATCATTAAATACTTAAGAACTGCTTATATCTCCGTGCGACACAATTAAAAACTTATTTAAATTATTACTAATTTATGGTATGATTTATTAAGTTATCTATAATATCTAATAAAGGAGTAGTAGTTATGGTTGAGAATATTTCTATATCACATAAAAGATGCAGAGAATATAATGTAGACTGCGAGCAAATTTATTCAAAAAAAATATTATCAGAAAAAGATCTATTTCTTAAAATGGAAGAAAACCGAGAACTGATACTTGCTTCTGCTCCTATCATGAATGAAATATATAATTTTGTAAAAGGTTCAAACTTTTTTTCCATTCTAACTGATCGTGAAGGTTGTATACTTAACGTTATTGGTGATGAAGATATACTTTCCGAAGCTTTTTCATTTAAAATGATTCCAGGTGCATATATGGACGAAGAAAACATTGGAACAAATGCAATGGGAACATCTCTAAAAGAAAAAAGACCATTACAGGTCTCAGGAAATGAGCATTATATTACTATATATCATAGATGGACATGTTCTGCATGCCCAATAAGAGATATGAACGGAAATATAATTGGAACACTTGATTTAACAGGTTACAGCGAGTCTGTTCATTCTCATACATTAGGAATGGTAGTTGCAGCCGCAAAGGCAATTGAAAATGAATTAATAGCAAATTATTATAAAACTGAATTGTCAAACGAGAAAAAACTATATAAGAAAAGAAAATTAACAGACAAAATAAATAGCGGTCATGCCATTTACAGATTTGATAAAATCGTTGGCCAAGATAAAAATTTTTTAAATGTAATTAATTATGCAAAAAAAATAGCTGACAGCAGATCTAATATACTCATAATGGGTGAAAGCGGAACAGGCAAAGAACTTTTTGCACAATCTATCCACAATAACTCAATTAGAGCAAACGCTCCATTTATCGCCATAAATTGTGGAGCAATACCAAGAAATCTAATTGAAGCGGAACTATTTGGTTACGAGGAAGGTTCATTTACAGGAGCTAAAGCAAAAGGGAATCCAGGAAAATTTGAAATAGCAGATGGAGGTACAATTTTCCTTGATGAAATAGGAGAAATGCCTCTTGATTTACAAACAAGATTATTAAGAGTAATAGAAGAAGGTACTATAAGTAGAATTGGAAGTTCGAAAATTATTGTAGTTGATGTTCGTATAATTGCGGCTACTAATAAAAACCTTGTACAAGAAGTGGAAAACGGAACATTTAGAAAAGACCTTTTTTATAGATTAAATGTATTACCTCTTAGACTGCCAAGTTTAAGAGAAAGAAAAGGTGATATAAAGCTGTTAATCGATTATTTTATGGAGAAAGTCAGCAAAAAATTAAACAAGGAAAAAATACATATATCAGATGAAGCAATTGAAAAATTAACGGCTTATGATTGGCCCGGCAATATACGAGAACTTGAAAATTATATTGAATTTGCAATTAACACTGAAGAATTACCGGATATTAATAATTTAAAAATTAACAATTTTAATCACACAGAAAAAAATACACCATCATTTTCTGATTTTTGCAGTTTAAGGGATTTAGAGCGACAGCATATAATTAATGTAATTGAATCAACTAATAACAATATAACACAGACAGCTAACATTTTAGGAATTGGTAGAAATACACTTTATAGAAAAATGAAAGAATATGGAATTTCTGTTCTTAATTGATACACTGTATCAAAATTGAACAGAAATATTAAGTAACTTTGTTTCAATATGGAGCAGGGTTATTTTTTTTGGCACATTTATTTTGCTATTATTGCATATTTGCCTAATTAAGTTAAGTTGGAATATATTTTGCATATATACATTCAAATATAGAATGGGAGGTACGTATGAACAATTATTTTGGGTATCAAGGAGTTTTACTTAGAGTTAATTTAAGCGAAGGTACAATAACCAAAGAAGCACTCAACCTTGATGAAGGTATTAAATTTATTGGAGGAAGAGGTTTAGGAACTAAAATTCTGTTTGATGAAGTCGATCCTAAAGTTGATCCATTTAGTGTTGATAATAAGGTTATATTTGCTACAGGCCCTTTAAGCGGAACTGCAACTCCGACAGGTGGAAGATACATGGTGATTACTAAATCGCCTCTTACAGGTACCATAGCAAGCTCAAACTCAGGAGGTTACTGGGGTGCAGAATTAAAGCTTGCAGGATATGATGCAGTTATAATAGAAGGAAAGGCTGCTAAGCCAGTTTACTTAAATATAGCTGATGATTCTGTAACCTTAGAAGATGCATCTAATATTTGGGGTAAATTAGTAGATGAAACAACTACTATATTAGAGAATATTCACGGCGAAAAGGCAAGAATTGCAACAATTGGCCCAGCTGGAGAAAACTTATCAAAAATTGCAAGTGTTATGAACGAAAGAGGTCGAGCTGCCGGAAGGTCAGGAGTAGGAGCCGTACTTGGTTCTAAAAATTTTAAAGCTATTGTTGTTCGTGGAACTAAAAAGGTAAATATTAAGGACTCTGACAAATTAAAGGATATTTTTGCAAACTGCATAACTAAAATAAGAGAAAATGGTGTTACCGGTCAAGGTTTACCTGCATATGGAACTGCTGTACTTGTTAATATATTAAATGAACATGGCGCACTTCCAACTAAAAACTTCCAAGAATCACAATTTGATTTAGCTGAAGAAATAAGCGGTGAAACTCTTGCAGAAAAATACTTAAAGAAAAAAGATCCTTGTTACAGATGTCCTATAGGCTGTGGAAGATATTGTGAAGCAGATTATGCAAAAGGGGCAGGACCGGAATATGAAACAATTTGGGGTTATGGTTCTGACTGCGGAGTGTCTGATTTAGGCGCTATAATAAAAGCAAATTATTGGTGCAACGAATACGGATTAGACACAATATCGGCAGCTACTACTATTGCAGCCGCAATGGAATTATATCAAAAAGGCTATATTAAAGAAGAAGATTTAGACGGTGGTCCTGAACTAACTTGGGGTAATGCAGATGCTATAATTGAATGGACAAAAAGAATGGGCGAAAGAAAAGGTCTTGGCGCTTTGTTGTCAGAAGGTTCTTATAAGCTATGTGAAAACTATGGCGTTCCTGAACTTTCTATGAGTGTAAAAAAACAAGAAATGCCGGCGTATGATCCAAGAGGAATTCAAGGTATAGGATTAAACTATGCTACATCAAACAGAGGTGGATGTCACGTAAGAGGTTATACAATTTCTCCTGAAATATTAGGACTTCCACAACCTTTGGATAGATTTGCTACCGAAGGAAAAGCAGAATGGACAAAAATATTCCAAGACTTCACTGCAGCAATTGATTCTGTAGGACTTTGTTTGTTCACATCATTTGCTTTAGGAGCAGATGATTATGCAGATCTATATAATGCTGTCTGCGGAACAAACCTAAGTGGCAATGATTTTATAGAGCACGGTGAAAGAATATGGAATTTAGAAAGACTATTCAATTTGAAAGCAGGCATAGATCCTTCTCAAGACACTTTACCTAAGAGATTGCTTGAAGATCCAGTACCAAGTGGACCTTCAAAAGGGTGGTTAAGCAAATAAAGCGAAACTCTACCTTTATACTATGAAGTAAGAGGTTGGACTGAAAATGGTCTTCCTACTGATGAAAAACTTGAATCTTTAGGAATCAAAGAATATAAATAATCAGGTGTACTTATGAAGGTTACAATTAAGCTTTTTGCGACACTTCGTATAGGTAGAGATAAAATACTATTGAAAGATTATCCCGAAGGCACTTTAATTAAAGATATTGTTAAAGAATTAGAAATAGACGAAAATGATATTGCTATTCTGCTGAAAAACGGTATCAATGCAAAGATGGATAATGCGCTCTCAGAGGGTGATACTTTATCAATATTTCCACCAATAGGTGGCGGATAAAGTATGGTTTGATAAAGTTATGCTGTAAAATAATTATAGGAAATCGTTTTAAAAAATGCTTGTATTAAAGTAAATAATATTGTATAATTATTGCGCATACTGACCGCTACTCGAAAGAGGACCGGGGTGTCATAGGAGGATAAATATGAAAACAAAGTACATTCCTGAACCATTTAGAATTAAAATGGTTGAAACAATCAAAATGACAACTCGTGAAGAAAGAGAACAGAAAATTAAAGAAGCACACTACAACGTATTCAATCTCAGAGGCGAGGATGTATACATCGATCTATTGACTGACTCAGGAACAAATGCAATGAGTTCAAATCAATGGGCAGGTATCATGTTAGGAGACGAAGCTTATGCTGGAGCAAGAAGCTACTACAATCTTTTAGAAACAGCAAAAGAAATTTTTGGATACGACTATTTCCAACCAGTTCATCAAGGTAGAGCTGCAGAAAAAGTTTTATTCCCAACATTCCTTCGCAAAGGGCTATATGCTATTTCAAACATGTTCTTTGATACAACACGTGCTCACGTTGAATTAGCTGGCGCTCGCTGTATAGACTGCGTAGTAGAAGAAGCTAAAGATCCTGAAAAACGCGCGAAATTCAAAGGCAACATGGATGTTGTAAAATTAGAAAAGTTAATTCAAGAGCATGGACCAGAAAATATCGGTCTTGTTGTTATGACAGTAACAAACAATTCAGCTGGTGGCCAACCTGTTTCAATGAAAAACATGAAAGAAGTTGCTGCTATTTGTAAAAAGTACAATATTACTTTAGATATTGATGCTGCAAGATATGCTGAAAATGCTTACTTTATAAAAAGAGATGAAGAAGGTTACGCAGATAAATCTATAAGAGAAATTATCCGTGAAATGTTCTCTTATGCAGATATGTTCTCAATGTCATCTAAAAAAGACGGCATTGTAAACATGGGTGGTATGATAGGTGTTAAAGATGGTAAAAAATATGCAGACACAATTTTAAAAATTAAAGCAAACTGCATAAGCTTTGAAGGATTTACAACATATGGCGGATTGAACGGAAGAGATTTAGAAGCACTTGCAATCGGTTTAAATGAAGCGCTTGAAGAAGACTATCTAAAATATAGAATCGGTCAAATGGAATATTTAGCAGGGCTTTTAGATGAAGCAGGAATTGCTTATCAAGCACCTGTAGGCGGACATGGACTATTTATTGATGCAAAGAAAATGTTGCCGCATATACCATATAATGAATTCCCTGCTCAAGTATTAGCTTTAGAATTATACAAAGAAGCAGGCATAAGATCTTGTGATATAGGCTCTTACATGCTTGGAAACGATCCTGATACAGGAGAGCAATTAAAGTCAGAGTTTGAATTTACTCGTTTAGCAATTCCAAGAAGAGTTTACACTCAAGCACATTTAGACGTTATAGCTGATGCTTTAATTGCAATAAAAGAAAGAGCACATGAAATTAAACGTGGTTACAGAATACTATGGGAACCACCTATACTAAGACACTTCCAAGCACATTTGGAACCAATAGAATAAACATAACAAACAAAGCTGTGGTAATGAATTGCCACAGCTTTTTAATTTTCCTTAATCTTTATATTACTCCTCACAATAAAACACATCTAATCATATTATATAATACATATATCATGCCATCGCCTCGGCAATGCAAGCTTAGCTTGAGCTGCACTCGGCTCAGGTATGATATAATGTTAAATATAGGAGGATTTTATATGATTTCTAATAATAGAGAATGTCTCTCCATAGGTCGGATAGCACCTGACTTTACTGCAATAACAACTCGAGGAGTAATAACATTGTCACAGTATGTGGGAAAATGGGTGTTATTATTCTCACATCCGGGAGATTTCACACCCGTATGTACTTCCGAATTTATAGCTTTTACACAGCTTTACCCCGAATTTGAAAGCAGAAATGTGCAGCTTATAGGCATAAGCATAGACAGTAACCCGGCACACTTAGCATGGTTGTACAATATACAACAATTTACCGGAATGGAAGTACCCTTTCCTCTCATAGCTGACAGAGATGCAGAAGTCTCAAGGCTGTATGGTATGGTTAATCCGGACAGAATATATGAAACAAGCGTAAGAGATGTATTCATTATAGACCCCACACGTAGAATACGTTCCATATTGACATACCCGGCAACAAACGGAAGAAACATGTATGAGCTTCTCAGGTTAATTGATGCCCTACAAACAACTGACAAATACAAGGTTTCTACACCTGCAAACTGGATGCCGGGACAGCCGGTAATTGTACCGGCTCCTTATACATATGAGGGTCTTTTAGAAAGAACATCAATCTCACCAAGCCCAGATATGCTATGCTTACAATGGTATTATTGCTATGAAGACTATAGCGACCTTGTTCCAATTTCACCGGATACAGCAGCAGACGAATCTCAAACAGAGCTGTAGCAATTATTGCTACAGCTCTATTATAATTTACAAACCAATTTTTCTTAATTCCATACGTCTTGAAACATTTGTATTCATTGGATACTCTATTTGAAACACCTTTTTATTTGATAAGTCAATTATATTAATATTCAACGTACCATTCAGCCCAATTGTTCCATTCTTTACATAATGATTAGGATCAAAGCTATGACCATATAAATTAAAATCTACCTTATTAGAATACTCCTTGTGATAATGATTGACTGCAATATTGCAATCCTCTATTGACAGTACTCCCTCATAAAGAATCTCGCCTCTTTTAGTCAATTTGCTAACTGCTTCATAATTATCATGGTTACCTAATACATAATAGATTTTAGAAAGTTCATCTTCCTCTAATATCTTAATGAGCTTTTTAATCCCTTTATTATAATCATCAATTCTATTTTTATAAATCTCAAGTTTAATATCATCTGCCATATCGCCTGTATGTATAATATATTGTGGTTTGATGATATTAATTATTCTTAGTATATAATTATAGATATCTACAGGTGTATCACTTATATGCAACAAAAGTGGTCCTTTCATATCATTCAAAAGTTCTTTTTCGATATAAGGATAATTAAATAAGGATAAAAACCTTTTATAGCTATCCTTTAATAACTTCATTAGCTTGCCTCCGAGTGTCAATATGACTAATACTCAATCTTAATGTAATATATTATATATAATACCTCCAAATAATGCAAGAAAGAGAAATAGAACTTAATAACCCAACTTCATCACAAAAGCTTATGTATTTCATATTATATATCATCAAATTATATAAGGATGTGATTAAATGGAATATATAGATGAATTTTTGGAAAAAAATGAAAAACATAAAATAAACCCTGCAGACCCTTCTACATACAAAAAATTTGTCGATCAACTTCCAATACCAGAAATTGCTGTACCTGATGATTTAAGTGTTCATTTTTGTGAACATAAAAAACTAAGAGATAATTATTATAGTATTGTAATGAAAGAAACTAAACATAAGTTTCATAGGGATTTTCCATTTACAAAGGTTTGGGGATACAATGGAACCTGCCCGGGACCAACTATTGAGGCTTATAAGGATACCACTGTCAATGTTGAATGGATAAACAAGCTCCCCTCGGAACATATATTACCACTTGATTATACTCTCCATGACTGTGCAGATACTTTAAATGTTAGAACAGTTGTCCACTTGCATGGTGCAAGAGTAAAGGATGACAGTGATGGTCATCCTGATGCATGGTATACCAGCAACTACGAAACCTGCGGTTCAAAATTCACAAGAAAAGTATACGAATATACAAATCACCAACCCGGAGCTTTACTGTGGTATCATGACCATGCAGTAGGTATAACTCGCCTTAATGTATATGCTGGTTTAGCCGGTTTTTATATAATTAGAGACAAATTAGAAGAAAGATTAAATTTACCAAATGGTGATTATGAAATACCTATAATGATTCAGGATAAATCCTTTAACGAGGACGGCTCATTATTCTATCCGGACAATGCAACTCCACCGGTAGAATACCCAAAACCATCAACACCTTCTTTTTTCTTTGGAAACACTATAGCTGTAAACGGAAAGCTTTTGCCATATTTGAAAGTGGAACCACGAAAATACAGATTTAGAATATTAAATGCATCTAACCTCAGAGGATATGATTTAAAACTAAGTGAAGGTACCTTCTGTCAAATAGGTACTGATTTAGGATTGCTTCATCATCCTGTTGAAGTTGAAAAAATTACTATGGAACCTGCTGAAAGAATAGATGTTGTAATAGATTTTTCTAAATATGAAGGGCAGGAAATAACATTGCTAAACGTGGGAGGCACTCCACAAGCCGACGAAAACACAGGTGTCATAATGAAATTTAAGGTGACACTCCCCCTTAAGGACACTGATGACAGTACTGTTCCTGAGAATTTATTCCCATATCATTCTATTAACACATCCCTATGCTCCAAGGAAAGAACTATGCATTTGGATTCAGGTACAGACCATTTTGGCAGAACTATGCATTTGCTAAACAACAAGATGTGGCATGATCCTGCAACAGAAATTGTAGAGTTGGATACAGTGGAAATATGGCATATTGCTAATCATTTTCAATTCCCTCACCCAATTCATATTCATTTAATTAACTTTGAAATATTAGGTAGAAAGCCATTTACTGATGCGGATTTTGATGAAAATGGCAATTATATTTATGATCCAAATTCCCTTACACCACCTGAAGAATTTGAAAAAGGTTTAAAAGACGTTGTAAGAACAAATCCAGGTGAAGTAACAACCATAGCAATGCATTTCAAAGGTTATACAGGTGATTATGTATGGCATTGCCATATATTAGAGCATGAAGACCATGATATGATGAGACCTTTAAAAGTAATAGATAAAAAATGACATAAATAAAGGAGCAGCACTGCTGCTCCTTTGATATAATTCTTTAATTTTCATTTTTTGCTTTGTAATCTGCTATTACTTTTTCAGCCATATTCACAGGCATTTCATCGTATCTTAGGAATTCCATAGTGAAGCTTCCTCTTGCCTGAGTCATGGATTTAAGCTCGATTGCATACGTGTACATTTCAGCCATCGGAGCTTCTGCCATAACTAATTGGCTTCCGTCTGCTTGCTGTTCCATACCAAGAATTTTTCCTCTTCTCTTGTTCATGTCACCCATAATATCACCTAAGTATTCGTCAGGGATACTGATTTCAACTTTTGCAACAGGTTCAAGTAGAATTGGTTTGGCTTCTTGCATACCCTTCTTAAAAGCCAATGATGCAGCTATTTTAAATGCCATTTCATTAGAGTCAACATCATGATATGAACCATCATACAATGTAGCTTTAATACCAACAACCTTACATCCTGCTAATACACCTTTTTCTAAGCATTCTCTAAGTCCCTTTTCTACAGCAGGGATATAGTTTCTTGGAACTGAACCACCAAATATTTCTTCAGTAAATACAAATTCCTCTTGAGCTGGTTCAAATCTAATATGAACGTCACCATATTGACCTGCTCCACCGGATTGTTTCTTGTGTTTACCTTGAACATCAGATTTACCCTTTATAGTTTCTCTATATGCAACTTTAGGAGGTGTAAGATTAACTTCTACTTTAAAGTTGTTTTTCAACTTGCTTGCTATAACTTCTAATTGGATATTTCCTTGTCCGCCTATTACTTGCTCTTTTGTTTCTACGTTTCTTTCTATTGTAAAGGTTGGATCTTCTTCATTAAGTTTATGAAGACCTAAACCAACTTTTTCATCATTATCTTTTGTCTTAGCACTTACTGCCATAAAGTAGCAAGGTTTTGGAAAATCTATTCCTTCATATTCTTTTGGACTTGCTTTCAAAGAAATAGTATCTCCTGTATTAAAATATTGAAGTTTAGATGTTGCTCCAATGTCACCTGCATGAATTTCAGGAACTTCAAGCTGTTCTTTTCCTCTTAGCAAGAACACATTTCCTAATCTTTCTGTTTCTTGGTTTCTTGGATTATATATATCTGTGTCTTTTTTCATAACTCCGGACATAACTTTAAACAATGTAATCTTACCAACAAATGGGTCAACGATTGTTTTAAATACAAATGATGATAAAGGTGCCGAAGCTTCACAGTTTACTTCTTCTGAATCTTTTTCTGTTGGCATATATTCTTTGATAACATTTAGTAACAAATCTGCTCCTAAGCCTTTAGTCGCAGCGCCTAAAACTACAGGAACCAATTCACCAGCTAATACTGCTTTTTTTAATCCTGAATGTATTTCTTCATCCGAGAATTCTTCACCTTCAAAGTACTTTTCAAGCATTTCTTCATCAGTTTCAGCAACTGATTCCATTAGCATTGATCTGAATTTTTCTGCCTTTTCTGCAGTATCAGGCAGAGTTTCAACAGGTTTTGAATTTATGTAACATTGTCTTGCTAAAATATCCATGTATCCGTCATAGTTGTCACCTTTACCAAGTGGAATAACAAATGGTACAACTTTTTTGCCAAAAGCTTCTCTTAAATTTTCAAGTAAATCATCGAATTTAATGTTTTCCTTGTCCATTTTATTAACCATAATAACTCTTGGTAAATTTCTATACTCTGCATATTTCCATGCTTTTTCAGTTCCAACTTCAATACCTGAACTTGCATCGATAACTATTACAGCGCTGCTTGCAACTCTTAATGCTCCATAAACCTCCCCTACGAAATCAAAATATCCAGGAGTGTCAAGAAAATTAATTTTAGTATTATCATACTCTACAGGTATGATTGATGTGCTGATAGAAACTTGTCGGTCTTTTTCTTCTTTATCGAAATCGGAAACTGTATTTCCGTCTTCAACTTTGCCCATACGATTAATAACATTAGTGCCGTATAAAAGCGCTTCGATTAATGATGTTTTGCCACAACTACTGTGGCCAATTAAGGCAACGTTTCTAATTTGGTCAGTGATATACGTTTTCATTTACTATGTTCCTCCTAATAGATTCAAGCTAATTAATAATATTTTACATTAAAAATACCTATAAATCAATATAATTTTAATTATGTGACTTTTTTGTCTAATTTATACAAATAATAAATATGTGAGCATGTATTTTTGTGTTTTGCAGAATAATTTACATTGTTTGCATTTTATACAACTAAGTGGTATAATTTCTCAAGATTTAAGGAAGGGAAATAAAATGAACGAAATTGTGTTAAATTACATAGTTCAAGCAATATTGGGCGGAGCTTCCGGCTATATAACAAACGATTATGCAATCAATATGCTTTTTAAAGAGTATACGCCTTTAAAAATTGGCGGTGTCATAAAGAAAACTCGAGGAGAGTTTATTGATAACTTAAGCTCCATGGTTGAAAATGACATAATAAATAAAAACAAGCTTCAAGAAATATTAAGCGATGATAATTTCAAAATTCAATTTGAAAAATTAGCTGCTGATTTTTATGACACATGTATTAAAGATGCAGTTGGAAATTATACATGGGAAAAAATTATAACTGATGAAACAAATAATTTTGTTCATAATTTAATAACAGATAACTCAGCTACTATATTGGAATTGATGGCAAAACACATTAATGTGAAGAATTTTTTAAATGAAAATCAATTAAACTCCATAAGTGAGTTTTTTTATAGTTCTATGCTTGATTTGTTTGAAAAAAATGAATTAATTGTTGAGAACTTGCTATTGTCACTATATGATGAAAACTTGAGCCTAACTTTAAACAATATATTAGATGAAAACACTTCACAGCTCGTAGTTTCAAATGTAACTAATGCTATAAGTGAACTAATTATTAACCTTGATGATGCTGAGCTTAAGAAAATAGTTCATTTAACTGGGATTGATAAGGCAATACAACAATCAGGTAACATATTGCTTAATAAAAAAATCTGTGAAATTATAAATTTAAATGACAGTGTAATCAATAAGATCGATAATAAAGTATTAGCATACATAAACTCTGATAAAGGCATTGAATTTATATTCAAGCTGTTTACATCTATTTTTGCATACGGAAAAAGAATTGATAAGTCAATTTTCGAACTGTTAGACAATAATTTTGAAGAAAGTCTTAAGCTTTATATAATTGAATCTATACCCAGTGTTACTGAAAAAATTATAAACTGGATAAAAGAAAACAACAATGCAATAGACAGATTATTAATTGATTCCATTGATGAAGTTATAAATGAATCAGACGGATTAAAAGCAAAGCTTCTTTTTACTATTAAAAACACTTACTTAAAAGATTTAAGTAAAAAATACTCAATCATTGATAAATTAGTTGATTATATTGAAAGTATTTCAGAACCTGAGAAATTAGGTAGTTACATAAGCAATAAAGCAATTAAATTACTCAATGACATAACTGTAGGTGAAATTGTTAGCGAGCTTGAAAATAATGGTCTAACACCCCACTGGTGCACTGAAACTATTGTATCGTATTTAAATAATAATTTTAAAGGTATTTTGAATACTTCTATTTCATATATAAACGAAATTAAAGTAAGCAAATTTATTGCTTTACCTTCAGAAGAAGTGTTAATAAGTTTTATTAAGAATTTGTATTCAGCTCAACAATTGGAAAATTTCTTATCAAAAAAATTGTCTTTATATTTAGATAATATCTTATCTGAAGAAATAGGAAACTTATTTGATAAGGACAAAGTTATTGAGCTTTCTCATAATCTAAACAAATATATTATCTTTTTGATGAAAAACAACATGGCTACAATCAAAAAATGGATTTGCAATCAAATAAATAATATAGCAGAAAGTTTAAAAATATCTTTAGATAATACTAATGTATCAATAATTAACCAAGAATTACTTAAGGGTTATGATAATTATATAAGTAATTTGAAAAATATTAAGCTGAGCACAACTGTTAATCAATTGAATGAAATTGACAATATAGCAAAAAGCAGCTCTGATTACTTACGCTCATATGCAATAAAAAATACTGATATTATTTTAAAAGATTCAATAAAAGTAATTGCAGCTGATAATTTAAATAAACTAAATGATGATGAGCTTGTTGATTTAGCCAATGACTTTATCGGAAGAGAACTAAAACCTATTATGTTTTTTGGTGGTGTGTTAGGAGTTTTAGCAGGACTTTTGTTGGCCCTTTACC
>JAEZGU010000200.1 GCA_023416855.1 Bacillota bacterium | reverse complement strand
GCCGGAATCAGTGTCCGGATGCAGCCGAAATATGCAATAGGAAATTTAGTTTTTAAATTATCAGCTTCCACTAAAGCCATATCCGATAATTCTTTTATATCATCTTCATTTATAACATCACATATATCATGCATATAATTTATTAAAAGCTCTTTTTCATGTTTTCTTATAACTCGTAATACCTCATTTGTATTCCATAAAACCCCTTCTGCCTCTACATTATATAATCTTTTAACTGTTTTTTTTGCTTTTTTATTAACTATAATAAAAACTAAAAAAAACGGCAATATTATTGACGCAAAGAACCCAATTTCAAAATTAAGTTTATATAAATATGAAATATATATGTAAATTGAACCACTTATAAGTGGTAAAATTATTAAACAGTAAAACCAGAACTTAAAATGTTTGATAACCATATTGTATATTCGAAGATCTTTTTTATAATAATCAAATATTTCATATAGCATAAATTTTTCTCCTATCTTTATTAGTTTTATTAGGTTAGATTTCAATTCGACATAAGATAATTCTGTTTATATCACCTTTCATCTAACTATTGCTTTTACAAAATACCATGTGAAAAATATCCACTGGTTTGTGCATTAGCGATATACTTCTTAGCAAACAATACCAGTATAATGTAATTATACATATTCCTGTTAAGAGGGGCAATAAAGAAGTGTAAAGAGATATTACAAATTTCCATTCAATAATATTTCTTTACACTATTTCTTTACACTATTTCTTCAATGTTTGATTGCCATTAAACCTAATCTTTTTTTGGCTAGCATTCTTTCTGAATAAAACATAGTAAACATTACTTTGGTTAAATTGATTTGAGTCATGAATTTATCTTCAGAATACATCATTCATTTATCACCTACAGATTCTTATTGATTTCAACTATACCAAGGTCAATTTCTTTACATTCAAATGCTAGGTCAAGAATAGAATCTTCGGATAATTGATTAATTAATTTATCTATAAAAGGACATTCTTCCTGAAGTTTTTCATCAAGGTCAAGAAATTCTCCACTTATCTGAATGATAATTCTCCCATCATGTTCCCCATATTCACTTATTATTTTACTTTCATCATCATCTTCTAAAATATGTCTTGCTCTTTCACTGGCAAAAACTCTAATTGAGTCTTGTCCCCATTCTTTACATAGCTCATCGAATAACTTGCTTTTTGCTTCTTCGTAATTAGCAGCTTCAATAGTGTAAAATTTTGACTCAGTTCTGTGTAATACAATATTATTTATCCAATCTAATCCATCCCATGCTTCGTGAGGTATTTCGAACCCAATAAATTTTTTAGTGTAATCATTTTTTCTCATAATAGTTTCTCCATCCTTTAGTTTGTAGTATATTGTGAATGATTATTTGTCAAGGTTATAATATCACTATATTTCGACAAAATCAATTATATTTTACCAAATTTCTTGATTTGTTGTATTTATATGATATTAATATAATATATCTCCATATATCTTTCATTTCCTCTGCTTTTTACAACCGTCTGAAACCATGCTAAACTGTGTTTGGAGGGGCTTCGCACACCCTTTACTCTAGTGAATTTCCGTTACATATTTTGGATACATCTTCTATAGTCCTTGATAAAACTGCAATCTAGAGATTATAATGTGAAAATTACTTTTTTGATTAAGAATAGCCTAATATTATTTTAATATTTTAATAACAAACAAAAACACCATCCGTTTCGGGGATGGCGTTCGAAGCTCAATCTTCTTGATGATATTTACCATTATATCACTTATACTTTTTATATATATTATTTCAGTAGTATTATATACATCTTAATTATCAATCATTTATTTCTCTCTTTTCAGCCCATTCCAACAAACTCTTAAAACAATGTTCTAGTGCTTCTTCTTTGCTTGAAAACTTATTTATACAAAATAATATAGTTACCTCTTTTCCACCTTCGTAAATTGTATAACTGCAACCATAATCATTATTATTGTATGAATAAGTCAAACTGATTTTTGCAGAGTAATTTGGTTGGAAAACATAATGGTATTCCGTCGTGGTAGATAAGTATGTATTCTCAGGTATATTCATTTCAACCCTCCATTAGCACTTATTTTATTGCTGCACCTCATTTGCTTTTCATTTTTCAATATTATCTTTACTTGTTACTTCATCTACTTTCTTCCAAAATGCTTCTTCACCTATTTCTTCTATGTATTCCTTTAGAATTTTCCCATGCCTTTTTATTAGCTTCTCCATATCTTGTTTTAATTTATCTTTATCATTTTCCATTTGATTCTCCACTTTAAATAGTATTTTATCTGTTGTCGTTATACTTGCTTACTATTTTAGATAGGCCATTAATAAACTCTTTTGAAAACACATTATGATTTATAGCTTCTTCCAATAGTCTTAACCAATCATTTTCGGAAACATCAAGTGGGGCATGTTGAAATTGTTTACCATCTTGAGTCCACCAAGAAAATCGTATTTCAGTTTCACCAGTTTCTTGAATTATTAATCTTTCGGCTCTTGCTTCATCACCATTATCTAATTTAATTTTTGCAGTTTCTATTAATTCAGCATATTTGCTCATTTAATAATACCATCCTTAAAATCAAATTTTATTTGAATCACTTATTCAATAGTAGCAATATTGTTAACATATTCTGATTCAGGTACTTCTAATACTATAACCTTATATCCATTCACAGAACACATTTTTATGAAAGTATTTAATTCATTATCTCTCAAATAAAATCTTGGATTATTCAAATTATCATTAATATCAACATAATCTATTTCTACTTTATAATACATAATTGTTTATCCTCTCTGATTTTTTTAGTTTTAACTTTTATTAATAATCTTCATCACATTGGTTAAAATATTCAAAGCTATCTTCCATCGGTTTGTTACATATATTGCAAACGTCCCATTGTCCAATATCATTTGTTTCAGTATGTACACTTGATGTTTGTTCACATTTACAAAATTCTGTTAGTTTCATAATACCTTCCTACCTTTCTATATATTACGGTCTCCCACCTTGACACCTAGGGCATTTTCGCAACCATATATCAGAACCATTCGCTTTATATGTATGATGACATAACTTGCATTCCATCTGATAAAAATACTGACCATAGTCTGTACCTTTTTCACCAGTCCTGCCAAGATTCTTTTGTTTATTAGGATTCTCAAATCCAATAGTTGTAGTTCCTTTACTCATATGTTACCCCTCAAATATTAGCATTTAATTCCTATATTGAATCACTATAGGTTGTTTCTCAAGGAAATACCCGATTGTTATTTCTTATTCTTTAATTTACTTGGATACGCGTAGAGCCAATATGAACCGTCTTTTTGCTCATTTATCCTAATTGAAAATTCACCGAGTTTCTTTGTTGCACTAATATAATAATTATCATAAGTCTTTTCACTTAATTCTATTGGTAAATTAGAACTCTCAGCATACCCCATATCAAAGAAATCAGTAATACATCTTTCTACCGTTCCGTAATCTAAATCATTTATTTTACAACTAAGGCTTACCATATATTTTCCTCCAGTATGACTACCTTTTTACTTATAGATTTCATCAAAAAATCTTTTTATTTTTATATATTCCTGGGCATCTAATATATCTAAGTTATTGTCAGTTAACGAAAGAATTCTCTCCCTACATTTGTTTAACCTTTCAAGCATTGGCATAATATTACTTAACGTTTTATTCGTGTATGAATAAAGCTCTTTTTCAGATATTGGTATTTTGTAACCTGTTGCGCTACTAGAAATTATTACATTTCTATCCCTCAATTTAGCAATTATATTTGTTTTGAATGTCTGGCTATTATAGTTAGCTCCCATACTATTGTTAATATAATTTAATAATTCGTGGGCTGATATGTATCTTTTAGAATTAAATGAGTATAATTCATTTAATAAATAGTTCAATATAAGCACTCTATGCTTGTCTTCGGAATCTTTTGTTTTTTCGTGTTCTTTAATATATTTCACTGCAAGTCTTATGCAATGGGAAGAAATCTTACTGTCAAAGTTGGATTTATCTAGCTTATCTAGATTCTTTAAATAATTCTCGTATGTTAATGGCCATAAATCAATTGATTTAATTTTGCTCTTCAATAAATTATAATAAGCTTTATAGTCATTACATATTTTGCTTTCCTCAAATCCAAAGGAAATTGTACCACAGATAATATCTGCTAACTGAATAAGAGGTTCATTTTTACTATTTACAAAACTAAAGCAAAATTCATCAAGTATAGCATACTTATCTTGGTTTCTTACATAATTTTCAAATTCCATCATGTATGATTCCGAACCATGGTTATCAGAATATACTTCAATATATGGATAAAAT
>JAEZGU010000009.1 GCA_023416855.1 Bacillota bacterium | reverse complement strand
ACATGAAATGGAAATGGAATCAGAAAACTGGGAATTTGCTACTACTGTAATACCTAAAGAAGGATTAATGGATAAATACACAATTAAAGGAAGTCAATTTTTGAGACCTTTGTTTGAATTTAACGGTGCTTGTCCAGGTTGCGGTGAAACTCCATATATTAAACTTATAACTCAGTTATTTGGCGACAGAATGATGATTTCTAATGCAACAGGTTGTTCTTCAATATATGGTGCTTCTGCTCCATCTATGCCATATACAGTTAATGCAAAAGGTAAAGGACCTGCTTGGATTAACCCTCTTTTTGAAGATGCTGCGGAATTTGGGTTGGGACTGCATATAGGAGTAAAACAAATCAGAGAAAAACTATCATCTTTAATGAAAGAAGCATTAAAAACTAATATTGACGAAGAACTTAAAAGTGCTTTTTCATTATGGATAGAAAACTTCAACGACAGCGAAGGTTCAATAAAAGCATCAGAATTAATTTTAAATTTATTGGATAAAAAGAACTATTCAGACAATCTAACAATTTTAAATATAATAAAACTAAAAGATTATCTTATTAAGAAATCAGTTTGGTCTTTTGGTGGTGACGGTTGGGCTTATGATATAGGCTATGGAGGATTGGATCACGCATTAGCAATGGGTGAAGATATTAATCTACTTGTTATGGATACAGAAGTTTATTCAAATACAGGAGGCCAGTGTTCGAAGGCAACACCAGCCGCTGCAGTTGCTAAGTTTGCAGCCGGTGGCAAAAAAATAAGAAAGAAAGACTTAGGCTTAATTGCAATGACTTATGGTTATATTTATGTAGCTCAAATAGCTATGGGAGCTGACATGAATCAGACTATAAAAGCAATAAAGGAAGCTGAATCTTATAAGGGACCTTCGTTAATAATAGCATACTCCCCTTGTATTAATCACGGTATAAAATCGGGAATGGGAACAAGTATGATGGAAGAAAAAAAGGCTGTTGAATCTGGATATTGGCATCTGTATAGATTTAATCCTCAATTAAAAGAGCAAGGTAAAAATCCGTTTATTCTTGATTCTAAGGAACCAACTAAAGATTATATAGATTTTATTAATGGAGAAATTCGTTTTTCACAACTTAAGAATGTATTTCCTGAAATTGCAGATGAATTATTTAATGTTTCTGCTGAGCATGCTGCTGACAGATACAGAAGGTATAAAGCACTATCGGAATACGAAGTATTTTAAAAGAAAGCTCATGGAGCTTTCTTTTAAAATTATTTTTGATTTTCATTTACATAATCTCTTGCATTTTCAATTTGCTCTTCATCAGGCAAATTTACTTTTGATACGGCTTTAAAATGCGACTGGTTTGCCCATGCAGCTGTTATATGACTTTCGATAGGTTGTGCCATATGTTTTTCTTTATATTTATTTTTAGCCATAATTTACTCCTTTAATAATATTTCTTTATATTATTATTTATAATAATACGTTTATTATCCAATAGAATCAAATTTATATAATTCCTTTATCTCTCTGAATACCACAAAAACGTATAATATTTAAAAAACAGCTTAAAATAACACTGTAATATAATTAAGGAGAAAAATATGAAAATAACTTTATTATTATATAAGTTTATTACAACTTTTATTGCCGCTTGGATAGCTTTTCAAATTGTTGATTACAATCCTATTAGCATAATATTAATAATTGCATTAATAGGGACGATTCTGAAATATATATTAAAAGATCTATTTGTATTTCCAACTATGGGAAATGTAATTGCTTCTACAATAGATGGAGTATTAGCATCAACATCCCTATATGTGATAGATATATTTACAAATAATTTTGTAACCAGTACAAACGGTCTAATAATTTTTGCAGCGATTATTGCAGTAAGTGAATATTTTTATCATATTTATTTAATTAAAAACGAAAAAGAAGAATCCTACGAATTTCACAGAGATCCTCCTTTAGAATAATTTTCATTTAAACCGGCGCCTTGGTACACAATAATAAAAACCCCATGATTTTTTCATGGAGTTTTTTTATTAATATTAAATTACTTATTAGAATATTCCAAGTCCAAAGAAGTCATCTATTTGTCCGAATAATACGAATGTAATTATTATCGGAACTAAGAATTTGAAGCAAATATCCCAGTAAGCATAAGCTGACATTTTCATTCCATTAGCTTCAACTTCATCTTTAATAGCAGTAGTCTTGATACCCCAACCTATAATTAGTGACATCAGTATAGCACCTATAGGCATAAATATACCTTCAGCAATCATATCATAGAAGTCTATAAAGCTTGCAAATGCAACACGAATGTCTGACATACCAAATAGAACACCTGGTACATCAATTGTTGCTCCACCTGCAACACCTGAACCAAGACCATCTAAGCATACAGGAATACCAATAAGGAATATAATTGCTCCTGCTATTACTGTATGTTTCTTACGAGTATCTCCAACACCTTTTTGAACATCTTTATCAACAAAGTATGCTGTACAAACTTCAAGTAAAGAAATCGCTGAAGTTATAGCTGCTATGAATACAAGGAAGTAGAACATAAATCCAAATAAGTTTCCTATAAATCCACCCATACCTACACTAAATACTTGATGAAGTGTAACGAATAATAGACCAGGACCAGCTCCGAAAGTTATACCTTCAACTCCTTGAGACATAAAAGCACCAACTGCAGGCATTACTGCAAGACCAGCACATAATGCAAATATTGAGTCAGCTATTGGAATAATAAAAGCATTTTTCTCTAAGTTTTCACTTTTGCTTAGGTATGATCCATAAGTAATCATACAACCCATACCAAGTGAAAGTGAGAAGAACATCTGACCAGCTGCAGTCTTAAGAACTTTCATGAAACCTATTTCAGAAAATGCTGCAAAGTTTGGAGCAAACATGAATTGAACTCCTGTCATAGCGCCTTCTAATGTTAAGCTTCTGATTATTACTATTAACAACATACCGAACAATGCAGGCATAGCAATTTTAGTAAATTTCTCAATACCGCTTTGAACTCCACCCATAACTATAGCTATAGTAAGTCCCATAAATAAGAAGTGGAACAGAACGTTTGCTCCGCCATTTACAATAAATGATCCAAAGAACGCACCGCTACCCATTCCGCCAAAGCCAGCGCCTGCACTAAAGATTTCCAATAAGAATCCAAAAGCATATCTAAGTGTATATCCACCAAGTACGCTGTAGAATGCTAAAATTAAAAATCCTGATAAAAATCCTAACCAACCTATCCAAGTATATTTTTGGCTTAATGCTTTGTAAGTTCCTATAACACCCATTCCAGTCTTTCTACCAAGTGCTAATTCACCTAACATTGTTGCAAAACCTGCAAGTATAACTAATACTACATAAACTAATAGAAAAGCAAAACCTCCGTTTGCTCCCATTTTATATGGGAATCCCCATATGTTACCTAATCCAACAGCAGAACCTATTGCTGCCATCAAGAAGCCGAAATTACTGCCCCATTGACCTCTGTTATTTGTTTCCATTAAAACACCTACCCTTCGATTTAATAAATATTATTCCAGATTATATTTTTCAGTGATACGTCAAACAAAAAATATTAATAAAAATACTAACCTCCTTATTAAAATTCTAATGAAAACGTAAACACTGATATACCATTATAATACAAATAATTATTTTTGTAAACAAAAATATTTTATTGTACATATAATTAATATTTTAACAATGTCATTGAAATTTCAACTGTTTTTATATATTATTTAATTTTTCAATTATTTATATATTATTAATTAATATTAAGTATATTGCATTTTATGATAATAAAATAAGGATTTTAAACAAAATACTTAAAATCCTTAATTGATATTTATTATAATATATACAAACTATTTTTTTCCTAATGAAAGCATAAAATATCATCCCAACAAATGCTGCAGTAGCATTACAGGTGTTATTTACAATTATAATACAATATATCTTTTTATCATTTCAGGTCTAATTTCCCAAATATTTGCTTGTACTCTAAAAATATCCCATTTATCTATATCGAAAACTCTATGCCAGCTTTCTATTATTTTTCTTTTTTCTTCTGGATATAAATGAGATTTCTTATCATCAAAAAACGAAAACGAATTTGTAAATCCTTTTTTTATTAAATCTTCAATATATGCCTTCTCATCTTGTTCGTCTATTGGTACATAATGATGATTTAATACATAATCCCACTTTGAACCATCAAAGTAAATTATATCTTCTTTGTTTACTTCAATTACATAAACGATTTCATTATTAGTTGGTCTTAACATGTTTTCTTCACTAATGGAGCACCATATAGGAAATTCAACATTGTCAGGTTTTGGAACTCTTTTATTTGCTTCAGTTACAAACCAAGAATACAAATTAATAATGTAATCTGACATTTCATCAAACTTTTCTATTAGATGTTTTCTTTCAATTCTAATAACACCATTTTTATTTAAATCATCTAAGCTATTAATATGCTGTCTTGTCCATAGTTTTACCATATATTCCTCCAAAACCGTTTAAAAAAATGGTGACAATTATAGTCACCATCAATATTTTTAATTATTTACCTAATGCATTGTTTACTGCTTCTATAATTGCATTGCTTGTAAATGTAGCTCCTGCTACAACATCAACATCTGCTGAGTTTGCTTCTATTATTTTAGCTGGTAGTTCATCAATAGCCATAGTTCCAATACCAGGTGTTTCATCAGCTGCTTCTATTTCAACGTTAGTGATTTTATCGCCATCCATTGTTAAAGTTACATTTACTGCTCCACCAAATCCTTCAGCAGTTCCTGTTAAAGTTGAACCTGCACCAGAACCTGAGCTGTTAGCCATTGCATTTTTAACAGCTTCTATTATCGCCTTACTTGTAAATGTAGCTCCTGCTACAACATCAACATCTGCTGAGTTTGCTTCTACAATTTTACCTGGAAGTTGGTCGATAGCCATTGTTCCTATTCCAGGAGTTTCACCATCGCCTATAACTTCAACATTAACAATTTTACCACCTTCAGTAGTTACTGTAACAGATACTTCTCCACCAAATCCTTCAGCAGTTCCTGTTAATGTTTCATTACCTGCAACTACTTCTTCAGTTCCTCCAAGCATGCCGTTTCCTATTGTTAATATTGCAAAAGACAATACTAATACAACTACTATTATTATTCCTTTTTTCATGTCATCCTCCTATAATTTATCCAACATCGTATATTATAACAGCTTTTATATAACTTGTAAATAATCTAATTTTAAACAATTATTAAAGAAATTATCTATATATTTAAATCTATAAATCATTTTATCTTAACATATACAAATACATAAAAATATCAATTCATCAATTGTATAGCTAATTCATATAATATATAAATATCTATTGAAAGGAATGTGTATAATGGATAATTCTATTATTAATAGTATAATTCCTTGGAAAAATGCTAATTTTTACACTGAAAAAGATGATTTTACTTATTTCCCATCAAATGTCTTGTCACAAGAAATATCAACGCAACCACAAAGCCCTATTACTTCAAACTATTATGTTGATATTCCCCTATCTACTGCTAAATCAATGGAGGGAAAGTACTTTGTAGGAACTGCTGTTGATATTAATTTTGGTACAGCTACAAACGGATGGGCAAGATTGTATAATCCACCTGATTCTGGAGTAAATTTATTTGTAAATGCATGGACAATTAGTGACATTACTTCTACTCCATATAGAATGCAAATTTGGTTTAACAGTACTCCGCCTGGGATAATTCAAGAATCCGATAATGTAACACCAGCTAATACTACAATAAATCCATTACCTAAATCAAAAATCCGTTTGCAATACGGAAGTGGTGCCAGAGGATTTCCTACAGGTGGAATTTTGGCATTTGGCAGAAGCGGTTTAGCTGGCTCTACAATAGAAGAGGAAGAACAAGGAAGATTTATATTCCCTCCCGGGGGTTCGTTCACTGTTTATTTATCCAACCCTGTAAGACCAACGCTTCCTGCAGTTGGAAGAGTTGCATTTGGTTGGTGGGAAGAACCTGTTACATAGCCACCTTTAATGGTGGTTTTTTTATGAATAATTTTCTTTACATGCTTGTATTGACCATAACTTCATGTTGTTACCATTGATTATATATTAAATTTTAATTACAATATTAGTTATATTTAGCCGAATCTTTAACAATGTACCGGGGTGTGGGTACTCTAAAGGCATAAGGAGGATAAAATGAATAAAAAAATCAGATCAATTCTGTTATCTACAGGTCTTGCTTTAGGACTTACATTCTCATTTCCAACAATTGCAGATGCTGCAACATACACCGTAGTTAAAGGTGATTCATTATACTTTATAAGTCAAGTTTTTCACACTACAGTAACAAATCTAATGCTCGAAAACCATTTATACAATTATGACTTAAATATTGGACAAGTTTTATATGTACCTTCAAATACCCATAAGGTTCAAAAAGGAGATACTCTATGGTTAATATCACAAAAATACAATATTTCACTTGCAAGCTTAAGACGAGCAAACAATATTTACACTAATTACATAGAAATTGGACAAATATTAAATATTCCATCTACAAATTCAACTACTCTTTCAGAACCAAACCAGGTGGATGACATTAAAAAAAATGAACCATGGCAAAATTACAGTGCTGCTGAATTAGACTTACTAGCAAGGTTAATAATGGCAGAAACAGAAAGTCAACCTTATCAAGCTAAAGTTGCTGTTGGTGCAGTAGTATTGAACAGAGTAAAAAGTGGTGTGTTTGCAAGTACTGTAACAGAAGTAATTAATCAAAAGTATGGTCAGTATTATCAATTTACTCCTGTTGAAAACGGTTGGATAAACAGAGCTGCTAACGAAGAATGTATAAAGGCAGCTAAAGAAGCTTTAAACGGTACTGACCCAACTAATGGTGCTTTATTCTATTATGATGATTCAACAACAAATACATGGATTTTATCAAAGCCTGTTTCTATAAAAATAGGTAGAATGATATATGCTTACTAAAAAACAAAAATGCACTATTAAGTGCATTTTTTTATTGTTTTTAATCTATTTTACTTCCATTATTATTAAAGTTATGTCATCCATTAAAACATTGTGACTTCCCCTGTATTTTAAAAGATTCTTCTCAATTACTTGTTCAAGCTCTATATGATTTAATAAATGATTTAATTCCATATACTCTTTAAAAGTTATTGTGTTAGTGTTCTCATCATTATCTTTTCGTTCAACTAACCCGTCAGTATAAAAAATTATTTTATCACCTGTATTTAATTGGATAATTCTATCATCAAAAAATGGCATGATATACTCACCAAGCTTACATATAGGAAATCCCTTTACATCTAACTCTAAAACTTCACCTGTACTTCTAATTACTAAAGGTGGTACATTTATCCCTGCTGATGAATAAGTAAAAGTTTTTCTTTGTGTGTTATATATCCCGTATAACATAACAATATATGTTTCAATTTTAAAATTAGTTTTATTAAATGCTCTATAAAGGTTTTTTAACACAAAACCCGGAGACATGATTTCAGGCTCAGAAAAATAGTCATCATCTTCCTTTATAATTTTAATATTTTGATTTGCAAACATTGTAAGCATTGCTGCTGAAACTCCATGACCTGAAACATCACCTATATACAATCCAATATTATTTTCATCAATCTTAACTACATTATAAAAATCGCCGCTTAAATGTTCTGCGGGCACATATTTAGCTACAAAAGATACATTTTTATCTTCAGGCATGTTAACAGGAAGAAGTAAATGTTGCATTTCCTTAGCATAAGCAATATCTGTCATCAAAATTTCGTTTATTTCTTCAAGTTCCTTAGTTCTTTGTTTTACTATATAATTTAAATTATCTGAATACTCCTTAAGTTCATATCTTGCTTTTTTCATCTCTCTGTACGGTAAGCTGACATTTTCTACATAAATAGCTTTGTACAATATACCATAGGCTATAAACTTGTAAATGTGTCCAATATAATTGTATGCATCATAAACACTACCATAGCTAATAAAAGCAAATTCACTAAATATCAAGAATAAAATTGCTACCATAAAATGATACTCACGTCTTTTACTGTTTTTTTTATACAACCCTGTAAGTTTTACAAATGTAATACACATTATAAGAATAATAATATACTCCATTATTATTTTAATTTGTGTGAGTCCTTGACCTTCAATATACATTGCCGGAATTATAGCTGGATAATATGTAGCAATAATAAATAGAAAAAATACAGATAAAATAGTAAAAATGACGAAAAATCTCTTTCTAATTTTACAAAACCTGTCCTGAGGTATTATCACAGCAGCCAAAAATCCTGCACTACCAATAGTTCTTGAAAATATCCACAAGATTGTTGCTCTGTTGGCACTAATATTGGGTATAAAAAAATCTGCCATACCTTTATAGCTTAATGTATGAAAAAAATCTAAAATACCAATTGCTAAAAATGTACAACCTAAAATAATCATACTTAATTTTTTTGATTCATCATATATAAAAAATGTAACAGTAAATATTGAAAAGCAAAATAAAATTGATGCAAATTCAAATAAACTATGCCATGTTAGATATGAAGCAACAGACATTATCTCAGTAAATACATTATTATATATAGCAGCAACAACAAATAAAATAATTGAAAACATAAGTAAGAAAATAATTCCGAAAACATTTTTTATTTGAAAATTATGTATTTTATTTTCCATATAATCATCTGTCCCCCAAAATAATATCATTTTTTGTCGATTATTAATTATAATATATTTTAATAATTTTTGCTACAAATAATAAAAAAGACCTGTATATTTTTACAGATCTTTTTTTTACAATTTATAAATTTAATTATAAAGGTAATATTTCTTTGTTGAATTCATTGTTTACTATTTGAGCTAATGAATTGTAAATAGCTGATAATCCACATAAAATTCCAACCCATCCAGCAGCAGTTTTTATACTGTGTGAACCTGTAAAGTCAGCCATAGACAACATAAAAAACAATACTGTTAATAACAAGAATACTACTTGAGTTGCTCTATTATGTTTTAATGTGCCTATAAACATGAAAGCTGTAAATATACCCCAAAGCAATAGATAAAAACCCATACTTTGCAAATCAGCAGAAGGTATTTTTTGTTCAAAAGGATTAATCCATATTAAAATTAATGACCACCAAAAAAATCCGTATGCTGTGAATGCAGTTGCTGCAAATGTGTTACCCTTAATAAATTCCATAATTCCTGCGATAATTTGTGCAGCTCCTCCTAATGCAAATCCCATTGCCACTATTACAATAGAAAGCGGAATAATCTCAGCATTGTGTAAATTAAGTAGCACTGTTGTTAATCCAAAGCCTAATAGACCTAATGGTCCTGGATTAGCTATTGTTACTAATTTTTCTTTAATCATTTGTCCTCCAAAATAAATATTAATTGCAAAATCTTTAACATAATAACATAGGGGTAAACTTAAATCAAGAAAAATAATTTACCAAATAAATAGAAGTTTTTTATATATTCCCTGAAAATAAGGCACTAATTAATATCTCTAATAACCCCCTCATCGGGGGGTAAATTTACTACAACACCCAAATTCTAAAGGCTGTGGTTTGTGGTGGTATACTCATGGTCATAAAATCAGCATGTTCGATTCTAACCATTTGACCTGGTCTTAAGTCTCTTAATCTTATTCTGTTTCCTCTCCTATTATAAATATCAGTCATGTTATCAACCACAAAACGCATTTGACTCATAATATCATTTGGATATCCTGTTATTAAAAAATTATTATTTGTATCAATTTCTAATATTCTATCTTCCACAATATTAGGAAAAACTGGGTTTATAGGATTAACATTTTCTCTTACAACTGATATCATAAATGCTCTTGATTGAGGTGGTATACTTCTTGTCATAACAGCTGAAAAGGTAGCATTTACTACATTACCGGGCCTTAAATCTCTTACATTTATTCTCCGTCCTCGTCTGTTAATAATAATTGTATTTCTATCTACTATTAGTGTAACAAGTTCCATATTAATAGTATTAAAATTATCTAATACTCCATATGATATTGTTACATAGCTCGTTCTACTATCATGAAATATTTCTTCTATTATTGCATTTTCAGCATTTATAACTAAATTATTCATCCATCTCATTGCATTTAATTCATTATTAAAATGTAAATCTATCATATATTACACCTCTCTATTCATTATATATATATATTTGTATATATAATATATTCTTAAACAATAATATTGTTCTACATAAAAAACTCCTCAAATTGAGGAGTTCAAATTACATCTATTCAGATTCATATATCATTGTATTTTCGTTATTTTGAGTTAAAAATATTTTTTCAATTTCTTCATTGATTAAATTATTTATATTGTCATTGTATTTTATTTTAGCACTAATACTGCAATTTGAGCTTAGAGCACGAGGCACTGGCATTAGCTCGCATAGAATGCTGTCCCTTTTACATTTTCTTTCAAATTTAATCGCTCCCGAGTGTGTAAAAAACAAAATTATATATTCCATTTTACTTAGTTGCATTAATTATGTACACATCATCTTTTTCTATAATAGACGCTGTATAACCTACACTCTTTAAATATCTTTCAACATTTCCTTTAGCAACATTATTATCTACTATTATTTCTATGCCTTTAGGGTTATCTTTTAGTGCATTTTTAGTCATCAGAACCGGTTGAGGACAACTCATGCCACATGTATCTATTATCATAATAAACTTTCCTCCTATTTAGCGCTTACTTTAGCATTTATTTTGTTTAAATTTTCTGAATTGAAAAATGATATAACACCTAAGAAAACAAAACATATAATTACAGCAATCTGACCGTTAGCAGTTGGTCCTGCAGCACTTGAAGCTAATCCAAAGTTATGTGCAATACCTGCTCCAACTAATAATCCCATAACTGTTACAACAGAATCAGTATTACCTTCTCCAGACAAAATAAGTTGTCTAAGTGGACATCCTCCTAATAAAACTGATGCCCATCCTACTAATGACATACCTAAAAAGTTCCAAATACCATCATTGTGTGCTATTGGTTGGCCTTCAAACCCAAGATTAAAATATCCAAATGCTAAATTACCGATAAAGCTTGTTACTATGATAGAAACAAATCCAAGTAATAAATAGTTGTCTTTAAAAAGTATCATATCTCGTGCGCCGCCAACCATACAAAGTCTTGTTTTTTGTGCCAAGGCTCCTACTAATAAGCCTGCTATCAGTGATATTATTATTGGTGCAGCCATAGAGCCTGGACCTTTTTCGCTAAAAAATATGAAAGTTGGTGAAGCAATAAGCAATGCTAATAAACCAATATTTACAGCAGGAAAAACATAACCTTCAATTGTAGGCATTTTATAATTTCTCTTAAGATTAAATCCTTTATTTAAGAATTGAACTCCAACAAATATTCCTGCAACAAAGCCTGCTATACCTACTAAAGCATTTAAATCTCCTCCACCTAGTCTTAATACCATTCTCAATGGGCAACCTAAGAACATTAAAGCTCCAATCATAACTACTATCCCCAAAACAAATCTTGTAAAAGGAGACGATCCACCTTTTGGTGCAAATTCTTTGTTTTTTAAAGATAATAAAAATGATCCTAAAACTAAACCAATAATTTCAGGTCTAATATATTGTACAACATCTGCTCTGTGAAACCCTATTGCCCCTGATATGTCTCTTAAAAAGCATGCAATGCAAAATCCCATATTTGCAGGATTTCCAAAATATACAAGTAATACAGATATGATACCTATAAGCCCACCTGCAAAAATTATACCTTTCTTCTCTTTCATTATGTCCTCCTAATATTTTTAATCTGTTATCATTTTAACATTCGATAATTTTTATGTAAAATAGATAAAACTAATAGTTAATTATTCAAGCATTGGTAAAATTTATATTCATTGTACAAAATCAATTTTCGTAATATAATTATTTTATACCATCCAAAGAGGAGTAATATAATGAAATATGTCTATTTAGACAATGGAGCAACATCTTTTCCAAAAGCGCCCGGTGTTGCTGAAAGTATGTCAGATTATATTTTGAATGTTGGAACTAATGTAAACCGCGGAGCATATAGTTCTTCTTTTGCTGCAGAAAACATTGTATACGAAACAAGAGAACTTATATGTGAATTATTTAATTTTAATAAGCCTGAAAATGTGATCTTTACAAAAAATATAACAGAAAGCATGAATGTATTGATAAAAGGCATATTAAAAGAAAATGACCATGTTATTGTATCATCAATGGAGCATAATGCTATTATGAGACCTTTAAATTCTTTAAATAATAAAATTGAATTTACTAAGGTATTGTGCAATGAAAGTGGAGAATTAATTATTGAAGATATTGATCGCTCAATTAAAAAATATACTAAAGCTATTATAATGACACACGCATCTAACGTGTGTGGTACAATTTTGAATTTAGAACAAGTTGGACAGATTTGCAAAAAACATAATTTATTTTTTATAATAGATAGCGCACAAACAGCAGGGTTTTTAGACTTTGATATGAAAAAATTGAATGCTGATGCAGTTGGTTTTACCGGCCATAAGAGTTTATTAGGACCTCAAGGTATAGGTGGATTTGTAGTTAATGATAAAATCAATAATGAGATGACTACTTTGATAGAAGGTGGGACAGGCAGTTTATCCGATACTGAAATACAACCAAATTATATGCCTGATAAATTTGAGGCAGGCACATTAAGTATACCTAATATTTATGGGCTAAATGCATCGTTAAAGTACTTATTAAACTACGGAGTACAAAACATTAAGGAAATAGAAATGAATCTTATCGATAAGTTCTTAGAAGGTGTACTTAACATTAACAAAATACAAGTTATTGGCAAAAAAAATACAGAAGACAGAACAGGGATATTATCAATTGATTTTATAGACAATGACAATGGAATTGTTGCCCATGAATTAAGTAAATCATATGGTATTATGACAAGAAGCGGATTACATTGTGCACCTTCAGCTCATAAAACCATAGGTACATTTCCAAGAGGAACTGTAAGATTTGCTGTAAGCCATTTTACTACAGTAACTGAAATTGATTACACGATAGATTGTATAAACAAAATAGTAAATAACAAGTTATAGGAGTATTATTATGGAATTTAATCAATTAGAAAGCTTTATAAGTGTTGTAAAACACAATAGTTTTTCATCAGCAGCAAAAGAATTATATATAACTCAGCCTACTGTTAGTAATAATATTCAAAATTTAGAAAAAGAACTTAATGCTACTTTACTAAATCGAAACAGCAAATTAATAACACTGACCGATGCAGGAAAAATTTTTTATAAGTATGCTGTAGAAATGATTAATATTAGAGATAATGCCAGGTTTGAAATTTCTGAACATTCTAAAAATATTGAAGGTGAAATAGAAATAACAGCAAGTTCTATTCCAGAACAGTATATTCTTCCTTATATAATTAAAGATTTTTTAAACATGTATCCTAAGGTTTCATTTTCAATGAACCAAAGAAATTCAAAAAGCATAATCGATGAAATCATTGAAGGTAAATTAAATTTTGGCATAGTAGGCGCAAAATACCATTCAGAAATGTTAGAATATTTTGACTTTTATGAAGATGAACTCATGCTTTGTGTTCCAAACAATGAAAAATATTCATACTCAAACTATGATGAAGTAGATATTGATATGCTGTATTCAGAAAAATTAATATTCAGGAAAAAGGGATCAGGTACCAGAAAATTAATTGAGCAAAGTCTTTCATCTAAAGATATTAGTATAGATGATTTAAATATAGTTTCTTACATAGATAGTAACGAAATGATTAAAAAAATGATTGAATTAGGATTAGGCGTAAGTTTTATTTCAAATATAGCAGTAAAAAATGAAGTCAATTTAGGTTTAATTAAAACACTAAAAATAAAAGATTTAAACATGAAACGCAATTTTTATTTTGTTTATAGCAAAAATAGAGTCTTATCTCCTGTTGTAGTAGCATTTAAGGACTTTTTAACGAAATGGCATAAAGAAACCCCTTGAAATCAAGGGGTTTCTTTTATAGAATTATAAAATTCTTCAACAAATTTATCTACTTTTTCTTCCTGTTCCTTCTTCATTGATGATACTATTTCAAACGGTGATCCTACTATCTCCATGTTTTTCATAGTACTGATTATTTCTTCCATTACCTTAACCGCTTGAGGAGACCATGTACCACTTCCAACAAGACCAACTTTTCTGTTTTGAACATTTAATGATTTTAGCTCATTTAATAATGATTCCATTCCATAATACAATCCCATATTATATGTTACCGAACCAAATATAACATGACTATATTTCCAAATATCAGACACAATGTATGATGGATGAGTTTTAGAAATATCATACATACGCATGTCTCTAACACCTTTTTGAGCAAGCTTATTAGCTATTAAATTCATGGTATTTTCCATATTGCCATACATAGATGCATATACTAATACAACACCGTTTTTCTCCGGTTCATATTTGCACCACTTGTTATATTTTTCTACAAAATATTCTATATTTTCTCTCCAAATAGGGCCGTGTAAAGAACATATAATTTTTACATCCATCGAGCTTAGCTTTTTTAATGCTCCCTGTACCTGCGGACCATATTTGCCTACTATATTTGAATAATATCTTCTTGCTTCTTCTAAATAATGACTTTCAAAGTCAGTTTCATCTGCAAATATATTGCCTGATAATGCTCCAAATGTTCCAAAAGCATCTGCAGAAAATAATATTTTTTCTGTCTCTTCATATGTAAACATTACTTCCGGCCAGTGAATCATTGGCATCGTCATGAATTTTAAAGTATGCTTACCTAAACACAATGTATCGCTATCCTTTACCTCATGGGTATTCATACTAAAGTCAAAATCATAAAACTGTCCTATGAATTGAAATGTTTTTTTGTTGCCAACTATTTTAATATTTGGGTATCTCCTAAGCAATTCTTCAATGTTAGCACAATGATCAGGTTCCATATGGTTTATAATCAAATAATCCAAGTCTCTGCCGTCTAACACATGAGTTATATTATCAATGAACAATCTGCTTATAGCAGTATCAACTGTATCCATTAAAGCAGTTTTTTCATCAATAATTAAGTATGAGTTATAACATACTCCATTTGGAATAGGAAACATATTTTCAAAACGCTCAAGTCTTCTGTCATTACCGCCTACCCAAAAAACATTTTTACTAATATTTTGAACACAATGCATTATTTCACCTCTATTATTATGACATAAACTTATCTATAGTTACTTATAATTTAAATTATATCATAAACTATGAAAGTGTCCAATTTTTTCTTTTTATAACTTAATTTTAGCAATAAGAACAAACAAAGACTCATTACTTATCATTAATTAAGTAGCAAATGACTTGTTTTTCCAATGTGAAAGAAATTCAATCTATGAAGTGCTCTTGTAGCTGCAATGTATAAAAGTTTTTTATCATCCTCTGTACGATAATGCTCTTCATCAACATCACAAATCAAGACAGAATCAAATTCTAAACCCTTAGATAAATATATAGGAATAAGAAATGTACCATTTAATTCTAATTTTTCATCACTATTTATCAACTTAACATCAATCTTATTTTTCAAACGGTTAAATAGAGTTAGTGAGTCTTTTCTATTTTTACAAATTAACGCTATAGAACTGTACAATTTTTATATGCTATAATATAAATAGAGAGAGATTACATAAAAAAACTCCTAAGAAATTTAGGAGTTTTAATTTACTTGAATTAAATGAGCGATTAGAAAAATAAGTGAAGCTACCCCAACAGCTCTGTGAATTTTTAACAGATACGGCTTCTTCATTCTCTTCAATACGTTTCCTAATATTACCTGTATTAACACCCACATCCAAAGAATATAACCTGTGTGCAATCTAATAGTACCCAATGCCATATATCCATGTATAAATGCCGTAATTAATAAAATATATGCAAAATACATATGTATTTTAGATAGAGATGTTGCATATTTTTTAAGTGTTTTATTTTTATTTTTAAATAAATATTTATTAACTCTTCTAATAATGAATGGAGATAGTAACAAAATTAGCAAAGTGGCATTTATAAACCCTATCAAACTTACCATAGTACCCCCTATTGAAGCTTTCCTACAACCGGAACACCCTTAAGCTTTGATACTCCATGAGGAGAAATTGTTTTAATTTCCTCTGTTAAATCTCGGCCTGCTTCAAAACCGTTATGTATTCCGTTTCTCCATTGAGATATATTGGTTACATCGTATACTATTCCATCAACTGCAATGTATGCAGGATTTCCATCTTGGCCAGTGTATGTTGCTAATTCTTCTATAGTAAAGGTTTTTTCCGATAGATTGGTTTCATTGTCAGCTCCACTGCAGCCAACCGCAATAATCAGAACTAAAGCTAAACTAAATATTATTATTTTTTTCATATGTACCTCCTGTATTGTCACCTTTATACCCTGTTGAGTTTATTTAAATCATCGTTTTTTATTTAAAAATATTCAAATATGACATGTTTTAATATAAAAAAATATGCTATAATAACAACTATAAAGGAAAAATAATCCTATTAGAAAAGGGGTTTGTTATGAGTAAAGTTGTTATACAGGAATGCAAAGATTATTTGATAGAAGATTTAATAAATAAAATCAATAACGGTATTGAAAAATTAGGTGGCTGGGATAATTTTATTAAACCTAAAGACACTGTTTTACTTAAAGTTAATCTTATTGGGCCAAAATCGTCTGATTCTGCTGCAGTTACTCACTGTGAATTTGTAAGAGCTATAACAAAAATTTTAAAAGCTAAAGATTGTACAGTGTGGATTGGTGATAGTTCAGGTGGAGCGATAGCAGGTATTGCACCAACTGCACAAAGTTTTAAGGTTGCAGGATATGAAAAAGTTGCTATTGAAGAAGGTGCACTTATAAAAAACTTCGATAAAGAAGGAGTTTTTGAAGTATGTCCAAACAGCAATTATAAGGAAAAAATGTACTTAGCCAAGCCATTATTTGATGCTGATGTTGTTATAAATCTACCTAAATTAAAAACCCACTCAGCAGCTATATATACCGGAGCTGTAAAAAATGTTTTTGGTTGCATCCCAGGACTGAGAAAAGCTATGTATCATAAAATAGCACCTAATAAAGAAGACTTTGGTGAAATTTTAGCTGATATACATCAATCAACTAAAATTAAACTACATATAATGGATGGCATCATATCTATGCAAGGTGAGGGACCAACCGCAGGATCTGTTTATAAAGCAAATAAAATACTCATAAGTGAAGATCCATTAGCACTTGATACCGTAGCTATTAATATGCTTGGAATGAATATAGATGAAATTGACATTTTAAACGCTGCAAAAAAAAGAAATTTAGGTCAATATGATATTGATAGAATAATGTTGGATGGAGACTACAATCAAGTTCCATTACTAAAAGACTATAAATTACCTAAAAATTTTAAAAGTACAAAAAAGAGAAATAGTGAAACCGTAATAAAGGTTATTGATTTTTTCAAAACTAAACCGGTAATCAATCTAAAAAAATGCAAATCATGCAATATGTGTGTAGAAAGCTGTCCTATGAATGCTATTAATTTAAATACTAAAAAAATAGATTATTATAATTGTATTGAATGTATGTGTTGTCATGAATTATGTATTCATAAAGCTGTTGATTTAAAAAAAGATAATTTTTTAGCTAACATAATCTCTAAATTTAGCATTAAATAAAATAATAGAAGCAATAAATTTCAAGTTTAAGAAATTTATTGCTTTTATTTTACCATGAAATCTTTTATACCAATACCTTATAGTCTGAAAAAGTTCCCCAATTTTCAACTTTATTATACACGGGATCAGTTGAAAGAAAGTAAACAATTATTGGTGCATTATCTAAATCAATGTGTTCATTAAAAAAGTCATTGTCCCCATAACGTATAGCTTCTAAAGCTACAGGAAGTTCCCTTCTAAAGACAGCCTCCCTTAAAGCTTTATTCTCTGTAATAAATTGACCATTTACAAACAAATATACATAATAAACATAGTTATCTTCATTTAGTATCCACTCACCCATTACTTCATCTCTCATAGGAGTAAGTTTGAAAAATGCAAAATCATTGCCTATGTCTAAAAACAAATCAGCTGTTATGTCTGAATGAGTCAAGGTATAGCGTCGAGGAATAATTGGCTCAGTTGGAGTAACGCCTACAAATTCAACATGAAGTTTTTCAGTATTTAATCTATTCATTTTAAAATCCCTTCTATTATAATTAATATACCGTATTTAATCCTATAATATTAAATATCTTTTGGAATGTTCCATTTCAGTTAAAATGTGTACATATCAATAAATTTATCTATAGAAAAACTATTTATAGTTATTATTTTTTATATTAATAAAATTGTTTTAAGTCTAAAAAAAATTATTGCATTTTTTATATAAACGTGTTAACATTGTAAAAACAGAATAAATTATATCTTTAAATAAGTCCTGTGAGGCTAGCAAGATAACACTTTGATTTCACAAATTTATTGCGCAAATGTGACTTCTTGCTATGGTAAGAAGTCTTTTTTAATGATTATTAATTTAATTCTGTGCGCATCACCTTTAAATTAGTCCGGTGAGGCTGAAAAGGGGAAAAGAG
>JAEZGU010000329.1 GCA_023416855.1 Bacillota bacterium | reverse complement strand
GATGAGGGGTATTGTTTCAATGCAATAGTAATCGATGATAGTAACATGTACGGAGAAGAATTAACTCCTGTAGATCGGTTGGATCGCTTTTGATATGCAGGAGATGACAGAAATATAATTATGAGATATATTTTGGGAAAAGAAGTTGAAATATAAGGTTTTTCGGATTTATTGAGGTTGAGGGAGCAGGATAGCTGAAATTGATTATCTAAGGTTGATTTAATAATGTGGTAGTTCATGATGGAAAGCATAATGTACTTATATATATTTATTGTTAAAATAGCCAGCTGTTTCACGCAGCTGGCTATTTTAGGAATAAGGGAAGTTAAAGTTATATTTAATGATATGAAAGCACTTTACTAAAGTGAACTATGACCATTCAACTTTTCAAAAAGAAGCCAATGAAATGCTGTTATAGTAAATCAATGAAGCTAAGACCGGTATGAGCAGCAGAAGCAGGGATGTAATGCTTATGGCCCTTGTATGGGCAATTTTTAACAGATCATTAAAGCCAATTTCTTCTTTACTCTGATCATCGGTGATAAAAGCAACCTTAGGTTATATATTTTTGTTTTCATAAGGGTTTTCTCCAGAAGCACTAATAATCATTTCATGAATTTCCTGAAGTCAAAAACCCAGGGGTCTTGCCAAATTGGTTGCATACATTAATTAATTAGTTTATACTACTTAATAGTGAATTTTTAACATATATAGAAACTTTAAGCAACGAGAATAATTTATGTTTCGGTAGAGCCGGTAGGTGTTAGTTTTAACTCAAAAAATAGTTGCTTAATTAATTTCTACACATTATTGATTTAAAATGGAGATAGTTATGTTAAATGAAAAAGACGAACTTAAAAAATGTCTGAAACAATTTCGATTAAATAACAAAGTATACCTTAGTGTTACTTTGATATTACAGGTAATTGTTGCTCTGGCAAATATATGCCTTGCCATATTCATAATGCTTATTGTCGGTGCAATGGAAAAAACGGATAAAACTCTTTTTATCCGTTCAATGGTATTTATGGTACTAGTCGTTATAGCGTATTTTATATTTGGCACATTGCTAAAAACATTTAAAAACTTATATATGAAGCGGGCAGTATCACAATTTAAAAAGTATGTGTTTGAGAAGATACTGAAAAAATCTATTGGTGAGTATAGCGGTGAATTGTCAGGTAAGTTTATTAATGCTTTTTCAAATGATCTAAGTTCAATAGAATTAAATTATCTGAATGGCAATATAATGATTTTTTATTATGCATTTATGTTTGTTACCACATTAGCAGCAATGGCTTATATTAATATTACGGTAATGCTATGTGTAGTTATAGGGTGTGCTGTTCCCGCAGCTGTGTCAATGATATTTGGCAAGCGATTAGTAAAAAAAGAAAAAAAGACATCCGATGAAAATGAAAGTTTTGTTGATCAAATTAAAGATCTATTAAATGGTTTTTATGTTATTAAGAGTTTTAAAGCAGAAAAAGAAGTGCTTGAACTTTTTGGAGAACAGAATTTTACATTAGAAGAAACTAAGCGTAAACGTCGTGATGCTAATGATGCAATGTATATAGCAGGCCAAATTTCATCATTTGTGGTTGTAGGTATTATATTTGTTCTTGGAATATATTTTACGTTTCAAGGGAGTATGTCTATAGCATCAGTTCTTGCTTGTGTTCAGCTTTCAAACTTTATTACTGATCCTATCAAACAAATGGTTCCTCTCATTAGTAATAGAAAAGCAGCAACTGCATTAATTGTTAAAATAGCTGATGTTATAAAAGATAAAGATACTAAAGATGACAAGGTAAGAATTAGTGGCATTAAGTCTGAAATAGTATTAGAGGATGTTTCTTTAGCGTATGACCAAGCTAAAGTTGTATTGAATGGCATAAATATGACTTTCCAATGTGGTAAAAGTTATGCAATAGTTGGCGGTAGCGGATGTGGTAAGTCAACACTTATAAAATTATTACTTGGATATTTTGAAAAATATGGTGGGCATGCTAAAATTGATGGAATAGAACTTTCTAATATAAATTTAGATAGTTTGTATGATGTAGTTTCAGTCATTCAGCAAAATGTTTTCTTGTTTGACAAGAGTATAAAGAACAATATAACAATGTTTAAAGAGTTTGAAAATGATAAAGTGGAGGGTGCAATTTCACGCGCCGGTCTTACCAATCTGATTTCTGAAAAAGGAGAAAATTATAATTGTGGTGAAAACGGAAGCAATTTATCCGGCGGTGAAAAACAACGTATTTCTATAGCACGATGTTTGATAAGAGAGACTCCGGTATTGCTTATGGATGAAGCTACGGCAGCATTAGATAATGCTACGGCTTTCCAGGTGGAAAATGAAATACTTGAAATGAAGGAGTTTACACGAATAATTGTTACCCATAAGCTTGAGGAAAGCTTGCTACGCAAGTATGATGAAATTGTCGTAATGCATAAAGGAACCATTGAAGAAAAGGGTACATTTGAACAACTCATAAAATCCAGAGGTTATTTCTATTCACTATTTAACGTTACAAAAGTAAGCTAGATTAAACTCAGCTCGTGTTTATGTGGGTATTTAATTCCCTTAATGAGAATAGTTGGTGATAGTCGATTGTTTGCATTCACTGGAAGGCTGAATATGGATCAAAATAGTCCTGAATATTATTGAGAATACAGAACAGTCTATGATTGATACCGAAAGATTTATTGAGCGGTATCAGTAAACCGAAAATGTAAAGACTGCAATCTTTCCGAGATTTACAATTACATGATTTTTGCATATATTAATTTTAAAATAGCCAGCTGTTTCACGCAGCTGGCTATTTTAGGAATAAGGGAAGTTAAAGTTATATTTCAGTATAAGAAAATACTTCAATAAAGTGGGAAGGGCCACTTATTGTTTTAAAATAATGAGTTATCTGCTATTTTAACTCTTTTATTATCCAAGTCATATTTAAAAATTTTACCGGAAGTTATAGACGTTATATATACATTATGCTGACCAAAATCTTTTTTACCAAAAGCAAAGGATGCATTATCAATTTCGCTTCCGGCAACATAAAAATTCTGATTACCGGACAAATCATTTTTTAGTACAAAACCCGAATGACCCGGACAGGCATAAAGAATATTATCAATTAATGCCAGCTTGTGCGGGCAGGTGAAAGTGGTTTCAGTTACAATGGTTGGTTTGCCTGCTTTGCCGTTAGCTTCAATAGGGAATTTCAGTATACTGTCCGGTCCTCTGTTACCTATGTATAGGTTCTTGCAGTCTGCATCAAGTTTTAATGAGAATGCATATGATAAAAAAGATCCATCAATTTCTATCTTATCTCCATCTATAAAGAATTCTTTCTCTAAATTTTTATTATACTTATTAATTAAAGTCCCATTTGTAACATAGATATTTCCTTCATCGTCAACATCAATGCCTGATGCACCAAACAGCCCTCCAAAGTTATCATTGATTATAGTGGATACCTTACCATCCATGGTTATTTTAAGTATTCTATCCTGTGCTGCTGCATAAATATTTTTGTCCTTGTCTATTACCATATCCCATATAAAAGGGCTTGTAAAACTCATGTGGGGATCTGATTTGACTTCTCCCTCAGGCAAGGTTTTGATGCTGCATAAAGTTTTAAATTTTCCATCAGGAGTTACTTTAACGATCTCTTTCCCCTCTTTGGCTACATACATTACATTATTGTCATCAAAAACAATTCCTCCGGCGCTATTACCTCCTAGATCAGCAAAAACCTCTGCCATATAGCGTTGATCTTCGGTAGTATTTGAGGGCTGTTGTTG
>JAEZGU010000304.1 GCA_023416855.1 Bacillota bacterium | reverse complement strand
ATTCGGTTCCATAGCCATTCCCCCTTTTAGTCATAAATATGACGGGGAGGGCGGGAATATGACGGGGAGAGAATAAGTGAGAGATTATATGGATAATGCGAAATTCACTTTTTAGAAAATTCGAGATAATATGCGGGGCACTTTTGTACTATAATGTGCTTGCTTTTATTGAATAGTTCTCTACGAAAAACCTATTCACAGCTATTATATCAACGAATGCAAAAGACTCTATCAAATCACTGCATTATCTCCAAATAATTGCACTAGAGGATTTATATCATTCACGAATTTCTTGATAAAGCGAATTTTTCAACTTGTCCATTATACTCTTTCATTAATTTATAAAACATATTTATATCTTTTTCTGTTGCACTATCCTTGGCATAATAATCAAATAAGGCTAGCGGTATTGGATATATATTTCTTTTTGTTCCATTTGCAAGGTTCTTTCTAATGTAGCCAAATCGCAGTTTATATATGGGTTTATCGCTAAGGCGAACGTTCTATGTCTCCATATATGCCTCAAATCTTGATTTACATAGCCTTCAATATTTTCATTGTATACAACCACAGCAGTAATCTTTGTGTATACATCCTCATCAAATCCAATAGCCCTCCCAATTTCTTTATTTCGTAAAACACCATTTTCATTCACTAATAAAGAATAAGGCTCAAGGAAAGCATATTTGGGATAATCGCAATATGTCCAATTTATATAAGCAATATTAAAGTGCTTATTATTTTCAGGAACAACAAATTTACTTGCAGCATCATTAAGATGTTGTTTTAACTTATTTATATCTGGTAGTCTTAATTCAATTTCATCAGCATTGCATTGCTTTGTTAACTCCTTGCGTCCTTCTTCGCTTAATAGAATAATTGGTGTTATTTTTGGTTTCACATTACTGATTGGAATAAAACCCGGAGTTTTCACTTCAACATCGATTACCACATCATCCCGAATGAACCTTGCTTCTGGATTCCGTCTTTCAGACAGGCGTGGTTCATAAATAGCTTTATTTGTGTTGTAACCTCTAGTATACATGGAAAACCACTTAATCACAGTTAACTCGGATAAAACTCTCATGAATTGATCTTCATCATAATTTGCCTTTCCCCCGGAAAGCTTTTCCACCACAAAATTCTCAGCATCTTTTTCGGAGAATTTATCTTCGAGGAGTTTTAGACTAATTGACAATGCTTGATAAAAAGAACTTCTAATTGTTTCTAGATTATGTATAAACGGTCCGGAGCTTATTTCAAGCATATTTGCGAACCCAGTAAAACGGTTGATTTCACCGTTAAGAGCTTTAATTAGAAAATGGTCATTCGAATATTCTTCAAACCATCCTTTTTTCCAAGCTTCTAATAAATAGTTGCAAAATAATCCGGCTAATACTTTGGGTGGATTATCTTTACTTGTAGGCATGATGCTCTCCTTAAAATCTTAACGGGTGCAATTATTTAGCTGGCACCACAGAGTTCCGATTATTTCTAAAATTGCATCTTAATTTATTTAAATGTAAAGCATTATATACTAACCGTTATACACAGACAATGAACAATTAGTTTGAAATTTTTACAGCTTTAAGTACTTGTTTTTCCGGAACTAAGTTCATTTGATATAGTATAATACCCTTTCTTTTACAGATTTCTTTTAATTTATTCTTATCGGGCTCAGTTACTCTTACACCAAGATATAAAACTTTTGGGACGGGCATGATTTCTTTATTACCGGGAGTATTGCATGGAAAGAAAGTTCTCCATTCATTCTCATAACTCCACTCTGGAGATTTTACTGTTAAGGCATACATACTATTACTACCATCTAAGTCATCTAAGTCAGTAATGTTATAGAAATCTTGTTTATATAAAACAGGAAGCGTCAGGTGTGTTATATCATTATTTAATCCTTTAATATCATATCCCGTGCAGAAACCCTTGTGGCTGTCAGCATATAACGCCCACATCCGTTGATTATCAAAGTCAGCACTGAAGCAACAAACATTGTACATATTTCTCGCGTATTTTTGTTGAAACTCAATCAATTCATCAAGTTTTTTATCAGATTCATCGTTTAATAATTTTATTAGATAAAAATCGGGGCAATTCTCAGCTAAATCATTATATGACCCACCAAATCCAATAGCCATGTTATCAATTAAATCATGTTGACATGTAGTCAAATTATCTGGTAAAAAGGGGTATTCAGCGCGTAAATCTTTGTACAACTTTTTATACCAGTTCTCCTTTATTTTCGAAGGTAATAAACCTATTGCACCTTCAAATGGATCATTTAGGCATTCGGGCGGCGACGAGTATAAGTAATCATTTTGTAAGGCGTCAAGGTTTTGTTCATTAATGCTTCTATATTTAAATAATAAATCAGGCATATTCTGATTTTTTAAATCTGCACCAGTAGTCATTGTTTGAAGATTGTGTCCTTCTCCAAAAACTAATTTGACATAATCATCTATCCACATTTTCTTATCCTCATGTATTGCAGTATTCTAAACTCATTTATGTCAATCTATATTATTACTGATTGGAAGAAACAAATAGATATTTAGCTGCGCATTATAGACATAATTTTTATATTAAACGCTAGACATACATATATTTTATCGCACAATACCCTGTTAATCCACATTCTTCTACAAAATAGTAATACTATCATAATCCAAATCTCTCCCTCCCCTGCTCATCCTCGCATCGAATGAATCAAGAAAAAACCACATTGTCGCCATATGCAAAATACCGCCTCACGTTTTGATGCCTCGCAATTGCGGGGCATTATCTTTTGGGTCGGCATACCAGTCAAGTCGGCATACCCTTAAGAGCACACCGTGGGAACCGCTCCTACGGTTGCATTCCTGTGTGCCAAACGGAATATGACACAACATATTTGTACTAACAGAACCGTGTCCATCATATTTCTAATGTAAGAATACAATAACAAGGAGTGTAAAATCAGTGGTGAAAGTGAGTGTCAGTTTACGCCCCGTTGTGAATGGTATCAATTTGCCCACCGTGTTGAAAACGGCGATACTGCCGGGTGATACATACGAGACGCTGTTTATCGC
>JAEZGU010000247.1 GCA_023416855.1 Bacillota bacterium | reverse complement strand
CTATTAAATAGTGTATATAATAAAATGGGGTGATAACATGAAAACAAAAGCTGCTTTTTTCGATATAGACGGCACTATATTTAGAAATTCCTTGATGATCGAGCATTTTCAAAAGCTTATAGCCTTTGAGGTAATAGATCCCGAAGTTTGGTATACTAAGGTAAAATAGGTATATTTAGAATGGGAGAAAAGATATGGGGATTTTGAAGAGTATTTAGAGATTTTAGCAGGTGTTTACTTGGATGAACTGAAGGGCTTTGACAAATCTTATATCGAATATATTGCTGATCATGTTATTAAATCCAATGGTGATATGATATACAAGTATTCAAGAAATCAAATAGATTATCATAAAAAGCAAAATCATAAAGTTTTTTTCATCTCGGGCAGTCCTGATTTTCTTGTATCCAGGATGGCTGAAAAATATGAGGCTACAGACTTTAGAGGAAGCATTTACAAGGTTGATTCACAAAACAAGTTCACCGGTGAAATAGTGAAAATGTGGGATTCTGAAAGTAAACTGAGAGAGCTTAATAATCTGATTAGAGAGTATGATGTTGATTTAGAAAACAGCTATGCTTATGGTGATACAACAGGAGATTTTTCTATGCTCAAAATGGTTGGCAATCCGGTTGCAATTAATCCAAACAGAGAATTGTTGTTATCTATTAGAGAGGATGAAGAGCTGAGTAAAAAGGCTACAATAATAGTTGAACGTAAAAATGTAATATACAAATTAGATGCAAATGTTGATTTGTATAATATGTAGTTTCAGTAAATACATATTATAAATAATGGTGTATAAAAGACAAGTCCACTGTTTAAAGGCAGTGGACTTATTTATTTAGTTATTATTCAGCATAATCTATTGAAGTATCAATACCTACTGTATTAGTAGTTCCATCCCATGTTATGCCTATGTTAAATGCTTGAGCTAAATCTCTTAATTTAAAATAGTTGTTGCCATTAATGTTGTAAGCTGTTAATTGTACTTCAACACCATCTTTATATATTGGAGCTTTATTTAATGTGCCTTCTTTTGTTGTACCATCACCAGTAGCCATTTCTCCGCCTACTGATTCATAAGAACTGTTTGAAGTTAAGTTGATTGCTTGTTTTTCAGTGTCCCATTCTACTCCAAATTGTTTTTCTGTTCCGTTAACTGATAGTGCAATATCTCTTAATTTAAAATAGTTGTTACCGTTGATATTGTACGCTTCAAATGATACATCTGTACCGTTAACTAACACTTTTGATGAAGTAGGTAAAGCTGAAACTTTTTCATCAGCAACAGGTTCTTCAGCAACAGGTTCTTCAGTGATAGGTTCTTCTACAACTTCTTCTTCTACAGTTTCAGCTGAAACTTTTACATATGCATGTGCAGCACCAGCAGCGGCAGGTACTCTGTAAAGTACGTAGTAATATCCTGGTTCAGTTAGTGATATAGTACATCCCGGTACATAAGTAGGCATTTCAACTTCATAATTGCTAAGTTCTGTTGCTGGGATTGTTTTTTCAACGTATTCAGGATAACCATATTCATCTAATTTGCCGGTTTCATCTGGAACCCAAACTATTACTTCTCCTGATGAAACGCCGATTGCTTCATCAGTAATATTAAATATATTATTTTCTTCAGTTGTTTCTACATTTACTTTATAAGCTTCAAATATTATTCCGTTTTCTGCTAACAAACTAATAGTAGTAGGTCCATTTGTTTCATATAGATTTATTTCTTCTCCATAAAAATCTACGGTTCCTAATAATTCTTTTACATTAGAAATTGAAAAATGAGATGTACTTTGTTCTAATTCTTCTGGTGTTAACTCAACAAATTCTAAGTAACCTTTTACTTCAACTGTTTTTACTTCTGCAAATACAGTTGTTGTCAATAACATTGAAAGTACCAATGCTATTACTAATACATTTGTTAATTTTGTGATTGTCTTTTTCATGTGCATTCTCCCTTTAATATAAAATATAATGTTGAAAATTGTAAAAAATATCAATTATTAGTATATAATAATTTATATAATTAGTCTACAATTTTTGTAATATTATAGATAAAATGATTAATTAGTCATGCTATTAAATTAATAAAAATGATAACTGCCTCACTAAAAGAATTATGAGGAAGCTTAGTTTTGTAACTTATTTTAAGTTTAGTACTTTGTTGCAAATTATTTTCATGAATGAAAAATAAATGTCATAAATATAGGAATTGTTTAATAATGTAATGCAATAATAGTTTTTTTATTATATAATCAATTAGAAGAATATGTATCAGGAGAAATGTACTATGGAGCTTATGAAAAACTTATTTAACAATAAGGGGTATATTGATGGTATAACTATTATCGACTTGAAAGGTGAAATTTTATTTACAGCAAAATTTAACAACAAGCTTAACTCTAAAGCTGATGAAAATTATGAAGTTATAGGTAAGAACTTTCTTGATATTTATGAAAATCTTGACGAAAATACAAGCAGTACTTATCAATCTATGATTCACGGTGTGCCTTTTTATGTTGAAAATCAAATTCTTAAATCAACTGACAGAGTTCCTATAAAAATTACGTCTTTATCTATACCCATAAAATCAAACAGCAAGGTTGTAGGTGCTATTGATTTGTCTGTGAGCGAGCATGATGAAGAAGTTAAGGATGAAATTGAAATAGATACAGATTTATATGAAAAAAGTTTTAAGTTGAAAATAACAGAAGCTGCAACTACCGGCAAAAGCGTTAATAAAATGGATTTAAGAGAAAGCCGAGCAAGCTTTGTTACTGAAAATATCATTACTGACAACAATCGTATGAAGGAACTTAAAAAGTATATTAAGGTTGCTGCTGACTGTATGTTACCAACCTTAATTAGCGGGGAAACGGGAACCGGCAAGGAGATGTTTGCTCATGCAATCCATAATGAGAGTCCAAGGAGAGACAAGCCATTTATAGCTCAAAACTGTGCGGCCATACCTGAAAATTTATTGGAAAGCATATTGTTTGGAACTTCAAAGGGTGCATTCACAGGTGCGGTGGACAACATAGGATTGCTGGAGTTAGCTGAAGGGGGAACTATATTTTTAGACGAAATCAATTCTATGCCTTCTCATTTGCAATCAAAGCTACTGAGAGTTTTGCAGGATGGTACTTTTAGGAGTATTGGATCAAAAGAAGAAAAAGTAGTTGACGTTAAGGTGATAGCAGCAATCAATGAAGATCCGGTGATTGCCATTGAAAAAGGCACATTGAGAAAGGACATATATTATAGGTTGAGTGCAATAAGCTTTGATATACCTCCATTGAGGGAACGTAAGGATGATATACCAATATTGACGAGCTATATTATATCCAAGTACAACAAAACTTTTAACAAAAATATAAAGTTTGTTTCCAATAATTTGTATAAAAAGCTAAATGAATATGATTGGCCGGGAAATGTGAGAGAACTGGAGAATGTATTGATATATGGTCTCAGTATGGTAAGTGACACAAGTGAGGTTTTGAAATTCTCTGATATAGAAGGTAAATTTAACTATATGTTAAATATAAATAATGAATCAAATATTAAAATAGAGCCTTTAGTATCAATGGTTGATAAATATGAAAGCTCAATAATCGAAAAGGTGCTGATTAGTACCGGCTACAATATGACAAAGGCTGCAAGCATATTGAAAATACCAAGGCAAACATTGCAGAGAAAATCTAAAAAATTCAATCTTATTTAGCAAAATCGCCCACATATGAGCAGGTCATTGCTCGTTTGCGGGCAATTATTTTGTTTTATTGTTAAACAAATATATATTGCATGTACAAACCATTAAATTTCAACCTTTTTATATTTGTTTTTATTGGCATGAATAATGCATATGTAAAGATAAGACAAAATATTTAAGGGAGGCAATAATTTGATTTTTGGTGTTTTGAAAGATATTAAGAATGGTGAGTTTAGGGTTATAGCTACACCATCAGAAGTTGCCAGCATAGTCAGTGACGGTCATAAGGTATTAGTGCAGAAAAATGCTGGTGCTAAAGCAGGATTTTTAGATGAAGAATATGTAAAAGTTGGGGCTGAAATAGTTAATACTATGGAAGAAATGTACAATAGGTGTGATTTTCTTGCAAAAGTAAAGGAAATAGAGTCATCAGAGTACAATTTACTTAAGGAAAACCAAATAATATTTACTTGCATCCATCCTGCTGCTCACAGTGAAGAGGTGCAGGCACTGTTGGATAAGAAGGTTATTGCATTTACTGCAGAGGATTCTCATAGATATGGTTCACCTAACTGCGAAGCTGCAGGTAAACAAGGTGCACTAATGGGGCTTGAATCTCTCTTATCCATAAATGGCGGAAGCGGAAAGTTTGTTAGCGGTCTTGCAGGTGCACCAGGTATTAAGGTTCTCATACTTGGTGGGGGAATAGTGGGCAGAAATGCACTTCAAGTTCTTCAATCTTTGGGAGCTTGGGTAACAGTAGCGGACATTAACATTGCTACCTTAAGAGATATAGGTAAAATGTATGATGAAAAGGTCAATACAGTTATATCCACAAAGTACAATATCAAAAAGCTACTTCCTGAAATGGATTTAGTAATCAATTGTGTAAAATGGCCAAAAGGAAGTAAAGAGTATTTAATTGATAGAGAAATGGTAAGGACTATGCCAAGAGGTTCTGTAATTGTAGATATCAGTAACGATTATGGAGTAATAGAAACCTTCCGTGAAACAACACACGAAAACCCAAGGTATATAGAAGAGGGAGTAGTGCATTATTGCGTTGGAAATATTCCTGGTGCTATAGCTAACTCAACATCGGTAGCTTATGCTGCTTCCGTTTTACCTCATCTTAGAAACATTATGAATTTGGGAATCGAAGAAGCGTGCATTAGAGATGGGTACTTAAGGAGAAGTTTGACTACATACAAAGGATATTTGACACACGAAGAAACAAGCGCTCTACAAAATAGACCATGGATAAGACCAGAGGACATACTTAAAATAGCAGACAAAAATTTAGATCCGGCGCCGCCGGCAACTGTATCAAAATCAAACAATAAAATTGTAATTTAGGAGGCAGAAATGGAAGAAGTAGTAAACATGGGATTTATATCGATTTTACCATCACTTTTGGCAATTGCGCTTGCTTTTGCTACAAGAAATACAGTTGTATCACTTGCATTTGCTTGTTTAGTAGGTACACTGCTTGCAGGACAAGGTTTATTAGGATTTCCAACATTATTAAAAACAAGCTTGGGAACTACAAGCTTTTCATGGGTTATGTTGTTAAATACATTTATTGCAATATTAGTTGCCTTTTTTCAAAAAACAGGGGCAATACAGGGCTTTTCTCAATACATACAGAATAAAAACTTAAGTAGAAAGGCTGTACAGGTTGTGGCATGGTTATTAGGAGGATTTGTATATTTTAGTGATTCATTTAGTCCTTTATTTGTTGGAACAACAATGAGAAGCATATCTGATAAAGCTAAAATATCAAGAGAGAAATTGTCATATATAGCTGATTCAGGTGCAGCTCCTGTTAGTGTTATGGTTCCTATTACAGGATGGGCAGCTTATCTTAGCGGTCTTGCCATAGGTGTAGGAGCTATTGTAACGCAAGAAGATGCTATGAGATTATTTATCAAGGCAATTCCATTTAACTTCTATGCAGTTATTACTGTAGTTTTTGTAGGCTTGATTTCTGCAGGTATAATAAAGGATTTTGGTCCTATGAAAAAAGCTGAAGATAGAGCTATGAATGAAGGAAAGGTACTAAGAGATGGTGCTGAACCTTTGATTGGTAAAGAACTTACTGAAATGGAAGCTTATCCAGGTATACAACAGAGAGTGTTTCTAAACTTTATCCTACCAGTTATAATGATTATGGCTATAGCAATTGGAACATATATCAAATTAAAGTCAGCAAAAACAATGGAAGCATTTTTATTTGTAATGATATTTATGAGTGTAAGCATGTTTATCCAAGGTATACCTTTTAAAGAAATTATGCACACTATATCAGAAGGAGTTAAGGGTGCAGTTCCTGCAATTATGATATTGGCTCTTGCGTACTCAATCAATTCACTAAGCAAGACTATGGGAACAGCAAATTACATTATTTCTATAAGTGAAGGTTTCTTAAGTGCTCAGCTTTTACCGGCTATTATATTCATAATTGCATCTGTTATGGCATTTGCAACAGGTACATCATGGGGTACTTTTGCAATATGTATGCCTATAGCTCTTCCGTTAGCCTTCAATTTCTCAGGTGGAGAAGTTACAGCATTGGTTGTTGCTTGCTTCGCAGCAGTTGCAGGTGGAGGAGTTTTCGGAGATCACTGCTCACCTTTATCGGATACAACTATACTTGCTTCAACAGGTTCTGCTGCTGACCATATAGACCATGTTAAGACACAGTTACCATATGCTTTAGTTTGTGGTTCATTATCTTTGATAGCTTATTTAGCAATAGGCTTTATGAGCGTTTAATTTTAATTTTTAACGTGTAGTAATACCATTAAATAATAGACCCACATTTAATTTAATATAATAAATACAAAATAATAAAACTGTCCCATTTAGAAAATATATTTCTTAATGAGACAGTTTGTTTGTTTTTAAAAGCTCAACTATTATTAAATTCGCTAATAGTGATAAAGCTTAGATGTTATGAGTGCTTAAATGTATGTAAGGAGTGTTCTCCATCGTTATTTTTATCTAAAAATAAAAAATAAAAATGTATTAATTGATACAAAAATATTGCATATTTAGTTTTAAAGTAGTATAATTAGGTATACTATAGATAAGGAGCGTATCAATTGAGTATGAAAAAACAAGATCCACAAAAATTCTTTAATTTAGGTTTTGTATATATTTTGTAAGAAACATGAACTTGATTTTTGGGGTACACTTGAGAAAGTTGACATATATATTAAAGTGAATATGATTGAAACCAGAAAAGGGGATTTGTTTTCGGTCATTGTTTCTTTTCATAAAAGAAATTTTGAAATTACGTATTTGTTTAGATAGATTCATGGCGGTAATTGACCGCAAAAAAAGGAGGAAATTTGAATGAGGAGATTTTGTGAAAAATGCCACGACACAGTGGAGTATTACGTAAAGACGATTGATAAGGAAAAGGAGATTAGGGGAAAAAGGTTTAGCTATGTCGGCAAAGCAGCTTATTGCAATGAGTGCGGAGAAGAGATTTTTGTGCCTGAAATTAGGGACTATAATTTACGGGTACTTGATGATGTATACAGAGATGATGAAGGTTTAATCAAAGTAGATGAAATTGAGAAGATTTTAGAAAAATACGATATAGGGAAAAGACCCTTATCTTTATTGCTTGGATGGGGAGAAGGAACATTGAGTAGATATGTAGATGGAGATACACCAACAAAACCTTATTCAGAGATGTTGAGGCGAATTCTTGAGGATGTAGATTTATATCGAGAGATCCTAAATAAAAATAAAGATAAAATTTCTTCTGTAGCTTATAGGAAAAGTATGGACGCTGTTGACAGTATAAATATAATAACAGAAAATGAAAATAATAAACTTGAATCTGCTGTAAAATATTTATTGATGCTAACATCAGAAATTACGCCACTTGCATTGCAAAAGTTATTATATTTTGCACAGGGTTTTCAAAAAGCTTTTACTAATTCGTTTATGTTTGAAGAAGATTGTGAAGCATGGGCACACGGTCCTGTGTATCGAAATATCT
>JAEZGU010000188.1 GCA_023416855.1 Bacillota bacterium | reverse complement strand
TGATGGGTTTTAATTATGTTTTTATAGGCTTTTATACCGCAATAGAAAAACCATTATATTCGATGATAATTTCTGTAGGTAGAGGGATGCTAATTATTACTGCATCATTATATGCTATGACTACCTTATTTGGATCAAACGGTATTTGGATGACATCATTTGTTACTGAAATTATATGTTTAATTTTATCCGTAGTTATATTTATAAAGTTCTATTATCATGATTTGGTTTCAGGAATACTATCAAGATTTGTTTCTTAAGGCCATATACTACGAGGATCAACTCCAAAAACTTGCACTACTTCAAATAAGTCACTTTTGGCGATATCCTTTGGTGTTACTAACCAAGATCCATCTGAGTCAACATTATATCCGTTTTGCATAAAGGGATACCATACTAAATGCGAACATTGTGTACTTTTTATTGCCTCAGGATCAGGATTCTTTTTACTTGTTAAACCGATTGTTAAACCATAAGGCAAATCGTTCAGATTATCTTTTGCAAATTTTGCTATTTCATTTAATGTTTCCTGTGAAGTGTCTTTTAGTTTAAGCATCATAAAGGATGGATAAACTCGCCATTTATTTATGTTTTGCAGCATTGTATTGCTTCCTAATATTACTGCTTCTAAAGTTTCGTTATTATCTGCATTAGTTACTATTGCCGCATGGCCATGGCGCCATCCAAGAGAGTGAGTTGCTTTAGTAACAAGTACATAACCATTTTTAATAGGTGCTAAATCAAAGCCGTAGATTGGTTTATTCTCTTCATTTACTAAAGATTCCTGACTTGTTATAATTCCTATGGCTTCGCATATAATATTGTTCTTCCTGAAAAAGTTATCTTGGTATTTAATTATCATATTATTACCTGAATCTTTATTCTTTAATATTTCATCAACTGCAGTTTTTCCTAATCCTGTTTGATAGAATATTTCTTTATAATCATCCTCGGATAATTCAGTTTTATTTAAAATAGGTAATAAATCTGTTTTTTCATAATCTGGGTAAATGTAACCCATAGGTTCAATTATCATTTCCATTATTGATACCAAAGTATAAATAGTTAATAATATCAATGATATAACTAAAATTTTTTTATATTTAATATTCTTAATTTTTTTATTTGTCATAAAACACCTCTTGTGTGGGTTTCTATTTAAATTATATACTATTATTATTAAAAAACAATTAAATTTATTGGATACATTTCTTTTAACCACGAAGATACTTTCCTATGATAAAAATATAAAATTTAAGAAAAGTTCAAGCTATTAAATTAATAATTTATATGATAAAATAATATTATTATAATAATGGAGGAAGACTATGAACAAATATAAAAGAGCAAACACTATGAAAAGAATTATTTGTTTGATATTAGCTGGTGGTATGATACTAACAGCCTTTATGAGCATGCTAACATTCTTTATGTAAGGAGAACAAATGAAAGAAACAGTCGATAAAATTAATAAATTAGAATTGGAATATCCTTTAGAGGAAAGACAAAAATATCATATTAATTGTGCAGAAGCATTGTTAATGGCGGCAAACGAAGATTATGAATTAGGACTTGACGACAGATTCATAAAAGCAGTATGTCCATTTGGAGGCGGTCTGCAGTCTGAAAAAACCTGTGGTGCACTTTTGGGTTCATTATCTGCGATTGGAGTTATGTTTACTGAAGAAAGACCAACAGAAAATGAAAAAATGAAGGAACTCACTCAAAAATATGTAGAAGAATTTGAAAAGGAATTTGGGGCAATGGATTGTGCAACTATAAAGAAATACCACAGAAGTGAAACTGAAGGATGTGGCCCTGTAAGAGTAAGAGCTGCAGGAGTATTTGAAAGAATAATACAGGAAAAGTAAACAATGGAATATTTTGATTTGTTAAAGAATGTTAATGGAATAGAATTGAATAGTCAACAAATAAAAGCTGCATCTTTTGACAAAGGAAATGCTTTAGTATTATCTACAGCAGGCTCAGGAAAAACTACAGTAACCACTGTGAGAGCCGGTCGTCTTTTGTATGAAAATAAATGCAGCAATAAAATTCTTACTATTACATTTTCAAAGATGGCAGCCAAAGATATGTATAACCGATTCAATACTTTCTTTGGAGGAAACCATAAAAATAAAACTGATTTTTTAACTATACATGCCTTTTCTTATAAAATTGTTAGAGATTTTTTTAGAAGAAAGGGCGTTAATTTTGAGTTGCTTACTAACAACTATCAAGTATTGAGCGAAATACTCAAATCGTATTATTCTAATTCATATTTTAATTATATTAGTGATGAAGAAGTTGAGAATTTATCATCAGCAATTAGTTTTGTAAACAATATGATGATTGACCCTTCGGAATATAGAGATTACGGAATTGAAATAAAAGGCTTCGATAGAATTTATGAAGCTTATAAAATGTACAAGTCTCAAAACAAGTTAATTGATTTTGATGATATGCTTTTGTACGCTTATAAAATCTTATTAAGCTCGACAAATCAAAGAGAAAAAATTAAACAATTATATGAATACGTTCAAATTGATGAAATGCAGGATACGTCAAAAATACAGCATGAAATAATCAAATTAATAACAAATAACAATTTATTTATGGTTGGAGATGATGATCAAGCAATTTATTCATTTAGAGGTAGCTACCCGGATTTTATGCTCGATTTCAAAAAAATATATAAGTACGGAGAAATATTCTATTTAGATTATAATTTTAGGTCGGACAAAAATATAGTTGAAGGTGCAAAAAAATTTATTGAGAAAAATAAGAAACGTTACAAAAAAGAAATTAATACAAATAACATAAATGAAAATGAAATAAATATTATTAAAGTAAACAGCAGAGCTGAGCAAGCTAAATTTATTGTTGAACAATTAAAGAAAATCAATAATAAAACGGTAGGAATACTATATAGATATAATATTTCTGCAATGATATTGGCTAATAATTTATATGAGAACGACATTAATTTTTATATTAAAGAAGATAAAACAAAATTTTTTAGTAGTCCGGTCTTATATGATATATTATCTTTTTTAAATCTTGCTTTAAATCCAAAGGATAGAAATTCATTTTCTCGTATATATTATAAAAGCTACACTTATTTTACTAAAGGTATGTGTAAAATTGTATTGGACAGCCCTCGCGAAGATTTGTCTGTTTTTGATATACTTGATAATTACAAGTATTTCGACTATTATGTGTACGAAAAAATACATCAGTTTAAAATGGATATAAATTATATTAACAAGTTAAAACCAAACGATGCTATACGATTTATAAAGCTTGAATTAGAATATATTAATTATCTGGAAAGAATGCAGGATGAAGGGAGAAACAATCTATCAAATTCATTGCATATATTGGAGATATTAGAAGAGATAGGTTCATATTGCAACAATTTAAAAGAATTTATAGAAAAAATAGAAAATCTACAAAATGTTATTAGAAATGCTTCAGAAAATAATTCAGCGCATATTACTTTATCAACTATTCATAGTGCTAAGGGATTAGAGTATGATTATGTATTTATGATAGATAACATTGAAGGGGAATTTCCTTCAGACAGAAGGAGTTCTTCAAATGATGATTATGAAGCTTTGTTAGAAGAAGAGAGACGAATATTTTATGTTGGGATGACAAGGGCTAAGAAGGTGTTAAACATAGTAGTTCCCGATAAACCATCTTTGTTTGTTAATGAACTATTACAATTAAATAAAAAATAATAATAAAACTATTATAAAAAATACTAAATAAATTTGTTGAAATATGTTTTGGATGTGTTTATAATGGTATATATTGTTAAAACAGCGTTACTGGGGGGTAACAATGAAACTTTATATCAATACTCTTGGTGAGTTCGATATTAAATCAAATGGCAATACAATTCTAACACAATCTAATCGTACATATAAGCTTATTAAATTATTTGAGTATTTTCTTACATTCAGAAACAAAAAGCTGTTGCCTGAAAATATTATAGATAATCTATTGTCTGAAAGTGAATCTGACGACCCTAAAAACATATTGCGAACTCAAATATTCAGATTAAGAAAGATTATAAAACTATTTATTCCCAATGAAGATGAATCAAAATACATAAATCTAAATTCTACAAATGGTTATTATTGTCTTGAAATAGGTGAAAACGTAACTATTGATGTGGATGAATTTGAGGAATTTATTAAATTAGGCGATTTAGAAAGTGAAAAAAATATAGATAATGCCATAAAATATTATAAGAAAGCATTAGAATTATATAAAGGAGTTTATATGTCGGACAATGCTTACGAAGTGTGGCTTGTTCCTACAAGAAATTATTATCAGCGATTATATCAGAAAACACTATCGAAGACAATAGAGCTGTTAAAAATAAAAAATGATTATGAACACATAATTTCTATATGCGAGAAATCGTTATTAATTGAACCTTATGATGAATTTATACATGAAAAATTAATTGAATCCATGATAAATTTAGGACAACTTAAAGCAGCACAAAATCATCATGAGTATGCTTGTAAATTGTTAGAAAAAGAATTAGATGCAAAACCATCTGATAATTTTATGAACATTATAAGTAAATTACATAATCAACAGAAAAAAAATAACGATATTGACATTTCAAGTATTAAAAATAATCTTGATGAAACAGATGTTGCAGGAGCACTATATTGTGATTTTGATTATTTTAAAGTTCTTTATAACTTAGAAAAAAGAAAGTCTACAAGGAAAAATGAAAATAATTTTCTGTGTATAATTAATTGCCCTTGTAAAAAAAATTATGATATTAATATGTGGTCATCAATATTAAAGCAAATATTAAGAAAGGGAGATGTATTTGCCTTTTGGAATGAAAATCAAATATTAATGATGCTTTATAATGTAAAAGAAGATGGCACTAAAACAATTGTCAATAGAATATATAACAAATTAAAAAATTATTCTGAAATAAATAAAGATGACGTTAAAATAGTTTTTCAACCAATTTACAGTGAGTTGGAAATAATAAAGTAATTAGAAACGTAGTAAGAGCCACATTTGTGGCTCTTTTTCTTTGCCAAATAATTTTGTATTTTGATTATGTAATCAAAAAGTAATTGAAATGAAATCTAAATTAAATAGATAAAAAACAAAAATGTAATTAATGCCCAATATAATTAACAACAAATATTACTTTAGAGGTGAGGGTGAAGCATATGGAATACCCTGCAAATGATTTTTATTTTAAATTCAATATAATTTATAATAACGATGGTAATTTCATCGACTATGTTTTGACATATATAAGTGATGATTTCAGTAAAATTACCAATGTTGATCCAAGCACGCTAATAGGAAAAAAATTCTCTGAGATAGCTATTGATTGTACTGAGAAAATTTGCTTCAAAGAAATATATTTCAATGTAATTCCCAATATTAAGTTGAAATTTGACACCTATATTAGAGACTTAGGAAGATGGTACTTGATTAATGTTTTCTATAACTATACTGATACAGAAAAACAAATGATTATATATTTTATAGATATAACAGAGATTAAAGGTAATAACTTTAGGTTAATTGATTCAGATAAATATAAGAGCAATATTATTTACTTAAAGGATAAAGAAAAATTATATTATAGAGATAAACTAACAGGTTTGTATAATAAAAATTTCTTTGAAGAAGAATTGTTAAGATTAGACACTAAGAGACAGCTGCCAATGAGTATTATCATGGGAGATATTAATGGTCTTAAGCTAATAAATGATGCGTTTGGTCACGGGATGGGTGATGGAGCTTTGCAAAAAGCAGCTGAAATCATGACACAATCTTTTAGAGAAGAGGATATTATTAGTAGAGTCGGTGGAGATGAATTTATTGTTCTTTTACCAAAAACATCAGAAGAAACAGCAAATGAAATTGTTGATAGAATTAAATTAAAATGTGAGAACAACGTTTTGGATTTTGTTAAAGTAAGTATCAGCTTTGGAGTGGCTACAAAGACAGAAGAAAATGAAGATATACATAAAATAATAAAAAAAGCAGAAGACAGAATGTATTTTAAGAAGCTTAGTGAAAGTAAAGCTGCAAAGCTATCAATGATTAAGTTCCTTAAAAGCAGGTTAGCAAAAATAACATATGAAACAAGATCTCATTATGAAAGATTAAAAACAACAACATTATTAATGGCTGATGCACTTAACTTATCAGACAATGAAAAAGAAGAATTAAGATTGTTGTGTGAATTCCACGATATAGGCAAAATTGGAGTTTCAAAAAATATACTTCAAAAAGAAGGTACTCTAAATAATGAAGAATGGGAAAATGTAAAGAGACACAGTGAAATTGGTTACTATATTGCAAGAGAATTTAGAGATTCAAAGCCTATAGATGAATTAATATTGATACACCATGAGCGGTGGGATGGTAAAGGATACCCAGGGCTATTCAAAGAGAATGAAATTCCATTAGTAGCAAGGATTTTTGCCATAGCAGATGCGTATGACGTAATGGTTAATGACAGACCTTATAAGTCGTTAATGACTAAGTATGAAGCTCTAAAAGAAATAAGCGCACAAGCAGGCAAACAATTTGATCCGTATATTGCAAATCTATTCGTAAAATTAATGGAAAAAGAGGAACAAATTGTATAATATTATGAATTTTACATCATAATATTGATTAGATATAAATATTTAATAATTGGCAAACCTATTGAAAGGTAGGGACGCAAAGCTATGAAGTCTAAGACATTTAATGTTATGATCGTTCAGCTGCAAAATATTATTTTGCAGCTTTTTTAATTAATGTTAGAGCACAACAACCTTCATAGAGGGGGGAGTTGTTTCTATATATATTTATTATTTATTGATGAAGAGAAAGAGAGGAGGTGTGAGTATTAAATGATTGTTGATAAATTGTTTTTACAAAATAAAAGAAAAGATAATAAAGAAACGAAAATCTTAAAGAAAGGAGGACAATTTATGAATAAACAAAATATACTCAAAAAAGTTATATGCTTTACAATTGCATTGTTGATGATGATGCCAGCAATGCCTGGAAATATGGTGAGTGCAGCGGAAATTGTAAGAGATGCTGGAACTGGTAGCACACAAGGAACAGGAGCGAATTGGAATAATCCTGATAGAATTGTCTCTAATAATAACATGAATGCTTCGGCAGAGATAGGAAGTAACAGTACCAGTAGATACCTAAAAGGATCTAATTATAATTTCAATATTCCGCTTAATGCAACTATTGATGGGATAGAGGTGACAATTGGCAAAAGTGCTTCTAATAGTTCTTCAATTCGTGACAGTGAAGTGAAGCTTGTTAAGGGAGGTACTATAGTTAATACAAACAAGGCTAATACAGGATCAAATTGGAACAGTTCAGAACAAGCTGTTAACTATGGTGGAGCTAATGACACTTGGGGAACAAGTTGGACACCTGCAGATATAAATAATTCTAATTTTGGTGTAGTATTATCAGTTAGGAATAACAGTTCTAATAATACCAGAACAGCAAATGTTGACTACATGAAGATAAAAATATATTACACTGAACAACCAGTAGAGCCAGAAGATCCTCCGACAGCAGATGATATAGTAC
>JAEZGU010000035.1 GCA_023416855.1 Bacillota bacterium | reverse complement strand
ACAGTATTCTTATAAAGTCATTTGTACTAAAATTATTATATAAGAATTCAGCAGTTATTTCTATTACTGCTGCTATTATTAATATTTGATAGCCTTTGATTTCTAATTTTAATATAGAAGTATCAAGCCTGTGTTTTCTTAAAAGCAAAATAATTATTGAAATTAATGTTAAAATTAATATTTCTGGAATCATAATATACCTATTCAGACAAATTATAATATGTATTTCTTAATGCTTTAATAGCATCATCCACAATATCTGGATTAAATTGGGTTCCTGCATTTACTTTTATTTCATTTAAGGCTGTTTCCAAGCTCAAAGAATGACGATATGGTCTGTTAGTAGTCATCGCATCAAATGAATCAGCTATTGTTAATATAGAGGTTTCTAATGGTATGCTGTTATGACTTAGACCATCTGGGTAACCCTTACCGTCATTTCTTTCATGATGGTGTCTTATTATATCTGAAATATTAGACAAATAGCTTAAGTCAGCAATCATTGTTGCTCCTATTTCAGGGTGAGACTTAATTGTTTCAAATTCCTCTTTTTCCAATTTACCGTTTTTGTTTAATATATTTTTGTCTATTCCGATTTTTCCTATATCGTGAAGAAGAGCAGAACTTTTTATAAGATCAATTTTTCCTTGAGGAAGACCTAATTCCTTTGCTATAGCTTCTGAATATGCACTTACACGAAGAGAGTGACCACTTGTGTAAGGATCGCTTGCTTCAATAGCTCGAATCAACACATTCATTGTTTCAAAATAATTCTTACGCATGTCGATATATAATTTAAAGGTATATCTTGCTAAAAGAAGTGGAATGAAGAACAAAAGCAAACCACCTATGCCATAGCTGTTATAAGAAAATGCTATAACAATACCTAAAAGACCTACTAATATTACATTAATAAGCATAGAAAAAAAACTATTTTTCCATACATATAGCATTTTTTCTTTTAATAAAATTGACATTAATATAGCCATGAAGAACGTGTTAAGAAATATAAATACAGTTAAAGAGGCGGCACTTGCTACTGGATTATAAAAAACAAAACCAACATCTATTATTCTGTCAGTAATTTCATAAACAATACCAGCCATTCCAAAACTTATGACGTATTGGCTAATGTTAAATACTGTCTTGTAAATCGGATTATTAAATATATGTACTCTTCCTCTACCATCTACATAAGGGCATCTGAAAGTAACACTGGCTGCTGAAATAATTGCGGCATACAACGGGTTTGTTAATAGTATTGCAGAAAAACCTAAAGCAAAACTTACTGAAATTCCTCCGATTTTTGGTAATAATATTAAATATGTTTCTGCTATAGCTGATAGTATAGAAAATACTATTAATAATACATAATCTTTTATTTTATAGTTTACTACTAAATATTTCATTAATAGTAAAGAAACAAAAAATAATGCTATTATGTAAATATATAAAACATAACTATCAAACTTTTTATCATTATTTTTAACATTATTTTTACTTACCATTTTGTATACCTCTCTATAATGAAGGGCTGACATATTCTACTTTATACCCAAGTAAATCCAGCACCAGCTGCTAAAACTAATGCTACTAAAGAAGATATAATAGTTATTATCTTTTTCATTTGGAAACCTCCGACAGATAGTCTCTGCTCGGTTCGCTATTAGAACAGGAAGGTTTCGCTACGCTTATTTTTTTTCTTTTGTTATATTTTTAGTCAGCCCCGTCATTCTTTTATAAATAAACAAATTTTTCTGTTTATCGCGTTTAATGTTGCTTTTATAGTTGAATCGATTTTATTGCTATTAACAATAGAAGTACCTATAAGTATAATTTCTCTACCATGGTCAATATAAGTTATGGCTGAAAGAATAACATCTTTGCCTGACACATTGGCAGATTGTATGTCATCAACTAAAAAGCAGTCTAAATCAATTGCTTTTTTTATTGCATTTAATGTTGAATTAGCTGCAACCATTAATGTATTTTTTTCAGATTTAATCCCTTCTGCATCACCTATGTATTCCTTATCATCCCAAGATAACTTAGTGCTTATTTTAATTCTTTCTGAATTTGTTTCATTTGTATAACCTTCATATAGCAATCTAAAGTCCGAATTAATAGAAATATTTTTATTAACCTGGGCTACACTTATTATTTTATAATCTATATCTATATTAAAATGGGATAATAATGCAGTTCTAATATCTCTTACTATTTGCTTTGAATGTCGACTGCTGTCAGACAGGACATGTATTTCTGTAATGTTGTTATTGGAATCAGTAATAATTTTACATGATAAAACAGATTTAATATTGGCAAGAAAATACTCAACTTCTTCGAATTCCATAGTGTCCTCCAAACGTTATACTACTTTGATTATAATACAGGATTCTTTATTTTTCAACATAAAGTTAACAATTTAAATGATATTTTTAAGTTTTTTACAAAATAATACAAAAAAATACATTTTCCCTGTTTAGAGAAAATGTATTAATATAATATTGTGGTGGAGGTAGAGTTAATTATATTAAAACTCGTTAAAATATTTCATTAATCCTGCGTAAATTGCCCAAGCTGTCTTTTCTTGGTAGTCATCCGATATTAGTTTTTTTTCCTCTGCTGAATTTGATAAAAAGCCACATTCTATTAATAGAACAGGTACTGTTGTTTCATCCATTATTTTTATATTGCTTTTTATTTGTGGAACTCTTTTGTTGGTTTTATCCAATATATTTTTTAAAGAATCTTGAAGTATGTCAGCTGCAATTTTTCCCGATGGATTGCTTTTTTGGTAAAATACATGGGCACCATAATATTGTTTTTGTGGAATTGAATTAAGGTGTATTGAAACCACTAAATCTGCTTCTGACTCGTTTATTAATTCAACTCTATTTTTCAAATCTTCATTTTTCTTTTCTCTAATGGTTTTGGATTTTAGTGAATAAAGACCTTCATCCGCATATCTCGTCATTTCTACATCAAAACCGCATCCTTCAAGAAAGCACATTAATTTTTCCGAAATTGCTAAATTAATGGGTGCTTCCTCTATATTTAAATCGCCACTTGCCCCTTGATCAATACCTCCATGACCAGGGTCTATAACAATCTTTAATCTTTTAACCTGCTCTTGTCCTGTTGCATCAATCGTTTCAGTAGTCCTGCTTATATAAGATAGTAATGACAACAGCATAGTTATAACTAATGCTATTGAAAATATTATATTGACCCTTTTAAAAATACCTTCCATTATTTCCTCCAATTTCTTTTCTTATTTAAGCTTATGAGTCGATGTCTTTAATATTACAATCTGAAATTTAAAAATGGATGAAATATATAGAATTTATGGAATTACAAAAAATTAATAAGGCCTTAGCATTATGCTAAAGCCTTCTATTTAGTGTTTTCTCCAAATTGTTGGAGAAAACAGTACCAACACAGGCAAGACTTCCAGTCTTCCTATTATCATACAAGCACTGAGAATAATCTTGCTTAAATTTGAAAATTGATAAAAACTGCCCATTGGACCGACAACTTCCAGACCTGGTCCAATATTACTGATTGTGGCAAGTACTGCTGAAAATGATGTTGCAAAATCAAAATTATCTAAGGATACTATCATAACCGAGAAAATGATTATAATAATGTAAGCAAAGAAAAAGATTAATATACCTTTTAATGTATCACTATCTATTGATTTTCCGTCAACTTTTACAGTCTGCACAGAATTGGGATGGATAATGTGCTTTATTTCATGGAATAAAGCTTTAAACAACACTAAGACTCTTATTGATTTAATACCCCCTCCTGTTGAACCGGCACAGGCACCAAAAAGCATTATAGTCAAGAGTATTGTTTTAGAAAACATTGGCCACAAATTAAAATCTACGGTTGCATAGCCTGTAGTGGAAACCACTGATGATACAGTAAATGCAGAATGCCTTAAAGCTTCAGAGTAATCAAAGTTATATACATGCAGTGTATTTAAAAATACTAGCAGTATTGCTAATATTACATAACCTAAATAAAGACGGAACTCTTCATTTTTAAAGAAAGTTTTTCTGTCATTTTTAATTAATAGTAAATAATACAAGGTAAAGTTTACACCAAATAAAAACATACCAATTGTTATAATCCAGTCAATCCATGGATTGTTATAATAACCAATGCTTAATGCTTTGTTTGAAAATCCACCGGTGCCTGCTGTTCCAAAAGCATGAATAAATGAATCAAATACAGGCATACCAGCTATGATTAATAAAATTATTATTACTGCAGTCATACCTGCATAAATAATATACAGTATTTTTGATGTTTCAGAAAGCTTTGGAACAAGTTTGCCGAACGTTGGACCGGGGCTTTCTGCTCTTGCTAAGAATACTGAGCGACCACCTAATAAAGGAGCTAGAGCCATTGTAAAAACAAGTACACCCATACCT
>JAEZGU010000271.1 GCA_023416855.1 Bacillota bacterium | reverse complement strand
GTGGAACCCATTTGCTTAATGTTTCCTTCTGTGGTATCAAAGTGTCCATTGGAAGGTATTGTAAAGTTCTTACCGGGATAACGTGTGTTCAAAATTTGACTTACAACATTAAATAAAAGTGATTCTGCGCAACGGCCCTGTGGAACAACGAAAGTGTTTGGACGTTCCATCTGAGCGGCACCACCGTTAAAAAGTGTACCTTCATATTCACAGAGGTACATTTCGTTCATCATTTTTTCAATATCTTCACAACCTGTACGAACAAGATCGAGAATACGTTTTTGATTATCACCGCGTTCAAATACATCACGCATTGTATCAAGCAGTACATAGTAACCTTTATTACGGCCATAAGACTCGTCACCAAGGAACATTGCACTCCACTGCAGATCAGTCATAGCAGTTGTACCGGAGTCAGACAGACAGTCAACAGTCAACATTCCGGCCGGGAACGCAAATTCATTATAATGAGTGGATTGCAGAGCGCGTTCACGCTGTTCAACAGTAACTTTTGGAATATTTCTCTTTACATAAGCAAAAGAACGTGGGGTTTCAACATTCAGCTTGTATTGTTTCATCTTTATATCTCCCTCTTTCATGATATTTTTAATGACTTACATACATATATAACAGCAAGATTCATGCCAAGAATTTCGGCGCTAAATTTGTTAGTTTTCAATAATTTTTATATATTTTTAGTATATTTTCTTGTAATTAATATACAAACAGACTATAAGTTAAATATCTCTGATTCAAATTGAAACACTTTGAGTTTATTAATAAAAATTATAATTTTCCGCTTAAATAAAGAATTTTTAAATGTTGAATACAAAAAAACAGCTGGTTTAATGTCTCATTTTGAAACACCAAAGCAGCTGTTTTTTTGTGAAAATGTATCATATTAATACATTATTCTTTCAATTCATTTTCTAGCCCGTATTCTTTAAGTTTTCTATAAAGAGTAGATCGGGAAATTTTTAATTTTTTTGCAATATCGGCTTTAGCCCCATATGATTCTATTGCCTTTCTTAAAATTAAGGCTTCTACCTCACTTAAAGAAGGAAATTCATTAAAAGAAAGATTTATGTTGTGAAGAATTTCTTTTTTTATTGGAATAACATTATCCGGCAAATCGTTTATATCTATAATCCCGTCTTCATCACTTACAAGACAAACCTCCATAATATTCTCAAGTTCTCTGATATTACCCGGATATGAATATTCAGTAAGCACTTTTATTGCTCTTGGCGTTACAGAAACTGTCTTTCCAAGACGTTTACCTATTTTATTTACCGCATTTTGTATATAAAGGTGGACGTCCTCTTTCCTTTCACGAAGAGATGGAATTAAAATCTTAATTACTGCCAATCTATAGTATAGGTCTTCACGGAACGTATTTTCCTGAACCATTTGTAGCAAATTTTTATTTGTAGCAGCTATAACTCTTACATCTATTTGCTTTTGACGTGTTCCTCCAACCCTCATAATCTCACGGCTTTGCAATACCCTAAGCAATTTAGCCTGAAGGTGGAAATTCATATCACCTATTTCATCAAGAAAGATTGTACCCGTATCAGCCAACTCAAACATACCGGGTCTTCCTCCTTTTTTAGCTCCTGTAAAAGCTCCTTCTTCATATCCGAATAATTCACTTTCCAGAAGACTTTCGGGGATAGCAGCACAATTCACAGTAATAAATGGTTTTGCTGATCTTGTTCCGTGTTTGTGAATAAATCTGGCAATTACTTCTTTTCCTGTTCCGCTCTCACCCTGCAATAGTACTGTTGAACTTACTCTTGAGGCTTTTTGTGATGTTTTCAGAGTTTGTATCATAGCATTATTATTACCTACTACAATATTGCTGTCTGCATCAGTTAGAAAATCCAATTCTTCATAAAGATGCTTTATTGTTGATTTTGCATCTTTTAGCTTTTGGTTTAGCTCTATTATTTCAGAAATATCTCTGAATATAGATACTGCACCCTCAATCTTGCCATTGTAAACAAACGGTACGATATTTGATATTACGTCTCTATCGTTTACTCTTGTTTTTATTCCTATAAGCTTGCTCCCAGTTGTCATAACTTGAGGAATATGAGAGCCGGGAACAACTTCACTTACCTTTTTACCCAGAAATTCGCTTGCCTGAATGCCTGTAATACGGTAATTAGCTTCATTAACATATATAACGTTTTCATCGCAGTCTGCTATAGCAATTCCATCATGTATTGATTCCAAAATACTCTCGCTTGACTTTATAATATTATGAATGAACATATTACCTCCATAGCGTAAAATGACGGACAGTCTGTTTATTAATTTAATAATAAATAAATATAATTTTTCACACTTTAAGGTAAACTATTTACATTCTTAAAATAGGAATTGTATTATAAAAAAATGGTGACAATTGTGTTCTGAGTGGACACAATTGTCACCATTTTCTCACTGAAAGGTTCAGTGGTATAAAATTAAAGCAAAACGCTTAATTTTACCTATGAACTATATATTAAAATCTCATGAACCGGGATGTGGAATATATAAATTCTGCGTGTAATAGTCTGTGCTTTCTACAAATATCTTAGCTTACGAAATTTAATATTCTGTATATACTGACTTTAAATCTATCAAGCTGCTGATTTGCATGAAAATTAAGATTACTCTTCTGTACAGGTGAAAGCTACTCCTGAATGCAGAATGATATTCGCATA
>JAEZGU010000253.1 GCA_023416855.1 Bacillota bacterium | reverse complement strand
TTCTGTAACTATCCCCATACCTCTGCCATAGGTTACAATTGTACTTGAAAAACCCATGTTATGCCTGTCCCCAATTCCAACATGACCTACTATTACAGTGTCAGCATCCTTTTCCACAGGAACAGACTCGCCTGTTAAGGATGCTTCCTCAACCTTTAAATTGGAGCTTTCAATCAATCTTATGTCAGCAGGTATTATATCTCCTGCATCTAATACCACTAAGTCCCCTGGGACAATTTCTGCTGCAGGTATAATAATTTGGTTACCACTTCTTATAACCTTTGCGTTTGGTGCACTTAGTTTTTGTAATGCTTCAACGGATTTCTCAGCCTTACCCTCTTGGTAAATACCAAGAACAGCATTTATGATAACTATAGCCAAAATCACTATTGCATCTTCCTTTTCTCCCACAAAGGCGGAGATGCCTGCAGCAATCATTAGTATTATAATTAGAAAGTCAGTAAATTGAGCGATTAATTTGGATATAAAACTTTTTTTACCTACGACCTCTAATTCATTTTTGCCGTACTCTTCTAATCTCTTATCTGCTTCTCTTTGACTTATCCCGTATTTCAAGTCTGTTTTCAAGTCATAAATAAGTTCATTTTTACCTTTATTATACCATTCCAATGTTCTTTCCCCCTTAATAATCTGATGTAAATTAGTCAGTTCTTTAGTAACATGTAATAGTATAATATATTTAAGAAAAAATTTTTTATTCCTAATTTAAGGACAATCCTTTTACTCCTTACCTAAAATCTGTCCCATTCTAACTCCCATAAGGGATGCCATCATTAATCCTCTGGTCCAACCACTTGAATCGCCTAAGCAATAAAGGTTTTTAATATTTGTTTCAAAATCATCAGAAATTTCTACCTTATTACTGTAAAATTTAACTTCTGGTCCATATAAAAGAGTCTCAGTTCCTGCAAATCCAGGTACTACCGTGTCCAATGCTTCTATGAAATTTAATATATTAGTCATAGTTCTGTATGGCATAGCAGATGTTAAATCACCTGCTACTGCATCCGGAAGTGTAGGCACTACGTTTGATCTTGACAATTCTTTTTGCCATGTTCTTTTTCCGTCCAATATATCTCCGTATCTTTGGACTAAAATACTGCCACCTCCAAGCATATTCAACAATTCAGAAACTTTAGCACCATATTTAATCGGTTCATTAAATGGATGACTAAAATTATGCGAACTTAAAATAGCTAAATTTGTATTATTAGATTTTTTATCCTTATAAGAATGTCCATTAACAACTGCTAAATTGTTATCATAATTTTCCTGACTAACAAAGCCACCTGGGTTTTGACAGAATGTTCTAACTTTGTCTCTGAATGGTTTAGGATATCCTATAAGCTTTGATTCGTAAAGAATATTGTTGACTTTTTCCATTACTTCATTTCTTACTTCAACTCTTACACCTATATCAACAGTTCCTGCTCTATGAGAGATATTGTGTTTAACGCACAATGATTTTAGCCAATCTGCACCTTTCCTACCTGCAGATATAACAACGGTATCACCATAAACTACTTCTATAGTCGCTTTTTTAATCGAATCAGTTAAAGTGATTCCTTTAATGTGTCCATCTTCAACAATTATATCAACCGCTTGTGTATTAAATTTTATTTCAATCCCATTGTCAATTAAATGCTGTTCTATTTTGCCGTATATATCTTGTGCCTTTTCAGTTCCTAAATGTCTAATAGGACAATCAACAAGCTTAAGCCCTGCTTCAATTGCTTTTCTTCTTACCTCTTTTATTTCTTCCTTGCTTTCGACACCCTCCACCTTAATATCAGCACCAAAATCAAGATATATTTTATCTGTATAATTTATTAATTCTTGAACATATTCATATCCTATTAGTTCTGGTAAGTCTCCACCAACCTCTGGACTTAAAGATAGTTTTCCGTCAGAAAAAGCACCTGCTCCTGAAAAACCTGTAGTTATGCTACAATATGGCTTACAGTTTACACATTCCTTTGTTTTATCCTTTGGACAGTTTCTTTTTTTTATGGATTTTCCTTGCTCTACTAACAATATTTTTTTATTAGGGTTTATTCTATTTAGCTCAAATGCTGTAAATATACCGGATGGTCCAGCTCCAACTATTATTAAATCGTATTTCATTTTAATCTCCTTTGTTAAAGTATCAAATTTTAACCTTCAGTATTATACATTCAATAATTCAATAATACAATATCATTTTCATTAACACCTGAAATTACTTCAACATAATCATCATTTTTCAATCCAGTTATAATTTCAGTTTCCAACTCCTTATCTCCATTTATAACAGTAATATATTCTTTACTTAACTTTTCATATACAGCATCTCTGTCTACTAACAACACATTGTCCTTTTCTTGCGTAACAATTACTACATCAACCTCTGTGCCAATTTTTATATTACTATCATATTCAATATCAGCTTCTATTCTTACTCTTTTTTGCTCAACTCCAAGTTCTGAAACTGATGATGTTGCTTTGGGATATATCCTGTTTACTTTAAGCTCTTTTTTATTACCATTTAACTCAATTATAAATGGCATATCTACTGATGTTTTAACAACGTCCTCAGCTAACACTTCCACAAAGATGCCTAAGTTCTTTTCATCCTGAATTTCAACAACAACAACTCCAGGTTTAGTCATGCC
>JAEZGU010000171.1 GCA_023416855.1 Bacillota bacterium | reverse complement strand
TGTTCTATCTGTATATTATGACGCTATAATGGCAGTGGATATTAATGGTATACTTGATAGTCAAACACAATATTCCATTCAACAATTTCAGAAAATCATGAGGTTGCCTGTTACAGGACAATTAGATGAAGACACATGGAACTTAATGTATAGTTACATACTTGGAATACTCGAAACATTGCCTCCATCCGCTATAGCACTTCCTGCATTGCTATATCCCGGCGAACCTTTAAAAGAAGGAGACGACGGCCCAAATGTATTTATAATACAGTTGTTTTTATCTTATATTTCATCAATAATATTGCGTATTCCTCCAGTTAATACAACAGGTTATTTCGATGAGAAGATGACAGTTGCCATAATGGAGTTTCAAAGATTAAACAATCTTAGTCCTACCGGAATAATAAATGAAGAAACATGGAATACAATTGTTGATGTTTATCGTCAATTGAGATTTTCGAGCTACAGACCCATCGGTCAATATCCGGGTACATTAATAGGAGAATAGAGAGGTTGTTTTATGATTCAAGAACTAAATAATTTTTATCTTCCGGCCGAAACTCTGCCCCATTTGATAGTTCCTTTTCCTGTCGAAATAACTGTGCATTTAGGAGTACCAGATGATCCTACTGCATTAAATGTTACTGTTCCCTATATAGATTATATTAAAAATGTAGGTTCTAGTGAATTGTACCCAACTTGGCCAGAAGAAGCAATTCGAGCTAATTTACTTGCAATAAGTTCTGTAGCTATGAATAGAATCTTTACTGAATGGTATAGAAGCAGAGGATATGATTTTGATATTACAAACTCTACTGCTTTTGATCAGGCATATGTACATGGTAGAGGTATATTTGATACAATATCTAATATTGCTAACGAAACATTTAATCAATATATTGTTAGAGATGGATTTATAGAGCCTTTATTTGCAACATTTTGCGATGGAAGAGTTGCACAGTGCAACGGTTTGTTCCAATGGGGAACTGTCGATTTAGCAAATCAAGGTTATAGTGCCTTAGATATACTTAAATATTATTATGGAGATGATATTAGAATTGAACAAAGTGTATCACCAGGAATAATTATTGGAACATATCCAGGGAGACCATTAACCATTGGTGACTCTGGAATAACAGTTTTCAGGATGCAACATTCGCTAAACAGAATATCAGATAATTATCCCGGTATTCCAAAAATTGAAATAACAGGATACTTTGATGAGCAAACTGCTAATGCAGTAAGAGTTTTTCAACAAGTTTTCAATTTACCTGTTACAGGTATAGTGGATGAAGAAACTTGGTATTTAATAAGGCGAATTTGGGTATCTGTAACTCAACTTGGCGAATTAACTTCAGAAGGGCTAATTTTTGCAGATTTAATTGATTTATACTCATCAATTATATTAGAAGGTGGAAATCGTCCTATAGTAGTTCTAATTCAATATTTTATAAACTTATTATCTGCTTTTTATGATACTATTCCTACTATAGAAATAGATGGTTATTATGGTCCAGTAACAACTGAGGCTATTAAGGCATTTCAATTAACCATGGGGCTTCCTCCATCAGGAATTGTAGATCAGAATACATGGAACGAGTTATATAGAAATGCCTATGGTATATTGTCAACTATACCTATTGAAAATATATATTTGCCTAAAATTAATTTTTTAGGATTAGAATACAGCGAAGGTATGGGACTGTATTATCCGGGTGTCTTCATATTGGAAATTATGCTTTCCTATATATCAAAATATTTTCCTGAAATACCATCTATTTTAGCTGAAGGTATATTTGATGAAGACACCAGGAATGCTGTTCTTGCATTTCAAACTATGAACGACTTAAATCCTACAGGTATTGTTGATGAAAACACATGGAATGCAATTGTTAACACTTATCAGACATTAAGGAATAACGCAGTTGCATAATATTTAGAGTAATTAGCTCTTGACAAATAAATGCCCTTTGCTAAAATATAATTAGCACTCTAATGGTAAGAGTGCTAATATTTTTTAGGAAGGATGATAAAATGGCTAAAAAACAATTTAAATCTGAATCTAAAAGACTATTGGATTTAATGATTAATTCAATTTACACTCACAAGGAAATTTTTCTAAGGGAGCTTATTTCAAATGCAAGCGATGCTATCGATAAAAGTTATTACAAATCTCTTACAGATAATAGTATCGAATTTAATAAAGAAGACTTTTACATACGAATCTCTATTAATAAGGATGAACGAGTTCTAAAAATATCTGATACCGGAATTGGAATGACTAAGGATGAATTAGATTCTAACTTAGGTACAATTGCCAAAAGTGGCTCATTCGATTTCAAGGAAAACAATGAAGCAAAGGATGGCGTAGACATAATCGGGCAGTTCGGAGTAGGTTTTTATTCTGCCTTCATGGTAGCTGATAAAGTAACAGTCATAAGCAAAGCAATGGGAAGCAACGAAGCATATAAATGGGTTTCCTCAGGTGCCGATGGCTATAGTATAACTCCTTGTGAAAAGGAAAGCACTGGTACCGATATTATAATTAACGTAAAGCAAAGCACTGAAGATATAGACTATAATGAATTTCTTGATGAATATAATATTAAATCCTTAGTTAAAAAATATTCTAACTTCATAAAATATCCAATAAAAATGATGGTTAACAAAAGAAGATTAAAAGAAGGAACCGATAACGAATACGAGGATTACTTAGAGGATGAAACGTTAAACAGCATGGTTCCTATATGGAGAAGAAACAAAAGCGAATTAACTTCTGAGGATTATGAAAATTTCTACACTGAAAAACACTTTGGTTTTGATAAACCAATAAAATATACACACATTAGTGCTGAAGGTTTAGTAAACTACAATGCAATTTTATATATTCCTTCAAGAACTCCATTTGATTTTTATACTAAAGAATTTGAGAAGGGGCTTGAACTTTATTCTAACGGTGTTTTGATAATGAATAAATGTGGTGATTTGCTTCCTGATTATTTTGGCTTTGTGCAAGGATTAGTTGATTCAGCAGATTTATCATTAAATATATCAAGAGAAATATTGCAACACGATAAACAGCTTCAATTTATAGCTAAAAACATAAAAAATAAAATTAAAAATGAACTTTTATCAATGCTAAAGGATGATAGAGAAACATAAGAAAAATTCTTTAATAATTTTGGCAAAACATTAAAGTTCGGATTATACAACCAATGGGGCGCTAACAAAGAAACACTGCAAGATTTAGTTATGTTCTATTCTTCTAAAGAGAAAAAATTAGTAACGCTTGACGAATATATATCTCGTATGAAGGAAGATCAAAAGCATATATACTATGCTACTGGAGAAAATGTAAACACACTTTCTAAATTACCTCAAAGTGAGCTTTTAACTGATAAAGGATATGAAATACTTTATTTCACCGATGAAATTGATGAATTTGCAATCAAGGTATTAATGAATTATAAGGAAAAGGAATTTAAAAATATTTCAAGCGCTGATTTAGATATTGAAGCTGATAATGAAGAAGAAGTAAAGAGTGATGAAAACAATGAAATATTTAATTTCATGAAAGAAGCATTATCAGGCAAAATAAAAGAAGTACGAGCATCAAAAAGGCTTAAAACTCACCCTGTATGCCTTGCAACAGAAGGTGAATTGTCAATAGAAATGGAAAAGATATTAAAGGCTATGCCTGATAATATGGGGCAAGATATACACGCAGAGAAAATACTTGAAATTAATACCGGACATCAAATGTTCGAAAAAATCAAAAATGCATATGACAATGATAAAGAAAAATTAAGAAAGTTGTCTAATGTTTTATATAACCAAGCTCTGTTAATAGAAGGACTTCAAATAGAAGACCCTGTACAATATGCAAATGATGTTTATGAACTAATGTAACAGAAACATTTTTACTACTAAAATTGGGATGCAGTGCACTATAGCATCCCTATATTTTTTGCATAGTTATTTTACTTATTTTTTTCTAATCTATTGAATAAATATATTAATATTGATATACTGAATATTATTTGTTTGGAGGTATTATATTGATTACTGTAATAGAAATATTAAAGGTGGTATTACTTGGAATTGTACAGGGTATCACCGAATGGTTACCCATAAGTAGCACCGGTCATATGATATTGGTTGATGAATTCATTAAAATGAATTTTTCAGAAATATTTATCTATACTTTTTTAGTGGTAATCCAATTTGGCTCAATTTTAGCTGTAATAACATTATATTTTAATAAGCTCAACCCGTTTGCGAAACGAAAAACATCCGAACAAAAGAAAGATACTTTTTCTTTATGGTTTAAAGTAATCATTGCTATTATACCCTCCGGCATTGTAGGTATTTTATATGATGATATTATATTTGAGAACTTTTATAATCCTGTTACTGTAGCTTTGGCTCTAATAGTGTACGGTATAATAATGATTGTTATAGAAAGCGGAAAAAGGAGATCAAAAATCAACCACTTTAATGAGATGTCTTATATGAAGGCATTTTCGATAGGTATTTTCCAATGTTTGGCTTTAATACCGGGAACATCACGTTCAGGGTCAACTATTATCGGAGCTATGCTTTTAGGAACTTCAAAATTTGTTGCTACTGAGTTTTCATTTTTCATGGCAGTGCCAACTATGTTAGGAGCAAGTGCAATTAAGTTATTAAAAGCAGGTTTTGGCTTCTCTGCATTTGAGTGGATGGTATTAGGAATAGGATCGTTTGTAGCTTACATAGTTTCAATTTTTGCTATAAAATTCTTAATGGACTACATAAGAAAGAATGATTTTAAAGCATTCGGATATTATAGAATAGTGTTGGGTATTTTAGTGTTAGGATATTTTTATTTGTTATAGCAAAATAAATGGTTGCTGAAAAATCTTTTCAGCAACCTTATTTTTATTCGAAGTATTCCTCTAATGTCAGATTTGACTCATACACCTCTTTAGCTAACTCATTTCCTAAATACCTAATATGCCAAGGTTCGTATATATATCCAGTTATATCTTCTTTACCTTTAGGATATCTGATAATAAATCCAAATCTATGCGCATTTTCTGCAACCCATTTTCCTTCATCAGTTTCACCAAAGGTGTCATCTAACTGAAAATTCATAGCTTCACATGTAATATCCATTGATAAACCGGTCTGATGCTCGCTTTGGCCTGGTTTGGCACTAAATTTGTCAGCAGCCGCCTGTCCCCTGTTAGCAACATAAGAATTATAAAGTGAAGCTTGTGTGCTGTATGAACGGTATCCTGAACGGGCATATAATTGGTAATTTTGCTCTTCTTTTGCAGCCTCGAACAATTCTATTAAAGCTAAGTAAGCTGCTTC
>JAEZGU010000156.1 GCA_023416855.1 Bacillota bacterium | reverse complement strand
ATTATATATTAATAGCTTAAAAACTGTCAAGGCTATTAAACATCTAGTTTTTTTGTACAATTTGCTAATTTTATTATGCTGATAAACAATATGTGGTGAATTAATTATTAGTTATTTCAATATCTAGTTATTATCAATATTATTTACTAAATAACCTGTGGATATATCTTATAAAAAAATATTTTTTGTGGATATCTGTAGTTTTTCGTATTGAATTTTCCACAAAACTCTGATATATTTATTAATACTTGTTGATAACCTGTGTCTTTTGTTATCCAGGTTGTTAATAACTTTTGTATTTATTTATTATTTATTATAATAGATAAATATTTCAAAAGATTAATAATAAAATTGTTTACTTAAGATAAAAAACGATAATATCCAAAAGGAGTCTTTATTATGCAATAAACTTATTATTAAAGTTTGCCATACTGGACTCCTATATACATTGTGAGTATGTATATTTTATTATGGTTTTTATTTTTTTGTTTTTTAGAATTCTAAAAAGAATAATTTAGATTACGCTTGATAAATTTTTATTTTGATTAACCAAGGTGGGCGAAATAACATGAACGTGCAGCTAAATGATATATGGAATCGTACATTGGAATTATTAAAAGGTGAAATGACAGAAATTAGTTTTAATACATGGATATTAACCATTGAACCGATGTCACTTGATTCAAATACTATTACATTAGGAGTTCCTGCAGATTTTCAAAAAGGAATTCTCGAATCCAGATATTCTTACCTGATAAAAAATGCGCTTAGACAAATAACCCACAAGGATTATAATATTTATTTTTCAACACCATCACAAACTCCGGTAAAACCACCCGTTCAAGAGTACACCGAAGATACATCAGGATTGCTGTTAAATCCAAAGTATACATTTGATACTTTTGTAATTGGAAATGGCAATAGATTTGCTCATGCTGCATCATTAGCAGTATCGGAAGCGCCGGCAAAAGCCTATAATCCATTGTTTCTCTATGGAGGAGTTGGTCTTGGTAAAACTCACCTTATGCATGCTATAGGCCATTTTGTACTTAGTCAGAATCCGGCGCTAAAAGTTTTGTATGTATCCTCAGAGAAATTTACAAACGAACTTATTAATGCCATCAAAGATGATAAAAATGAAGAATTCAGATATAAATACAGAAACATAGATGTCCTTTTGATAGATGATATTCAGTTTATAGGCGGTAAGGAACGAACTCAGGAAGAGTTTTTCCACACATTCAACGCACTTTATGAAGCAAATAAACAGATTATTATATCCAGTGATAAACCACCAAAGGACATTACTACTCTTGAGGAGAGACTCAGGTCCAGGTTTGAGTGGGGCTTGATAGCTGATATTGCTCCGCCGGATTTGGAAACAAGAATTGCTATCCTTCGTAAGAAAGCTCAGCTTGAAAACCTTGACGTTCCCGATGATGTAATGGTGTTCATTGCCGACAAGGTTGCATCAAATATCCGAGAACTTGAGGGGGCAATGAATCGAGTAATTGCTTATTCAACTCTTACCGAGAACAAAATAGATGTTGATATGGCTATCGAGGCTCTTAAGGATATGTTTAATAACAGTAAAGCAGTTGTAATTAACTCTAAAACTATTCAAGAAGCAGTTGCTCGATATTTTCATCTAAAAACTGAAGAACTCAAATCAAAGCGTAGGTCCAGGGATGTATCTTTCCCAAGACAAATTGCAATGTACCTATGTCGAGAGATGACTGATATGTCACTACCCAAGGTTGGTGATGAATTCGGAGGACGCGACCATACAACCGTCATCCATGCTTGTGAAAAGATTAATCAGGATATTCAAAATAGTTCAGAACTAAAGAGAACAATTGAAGATATAAAGAAGAATATAGTTGGGAATTAATTTTTTTTATTTTAAATTTTATTCACAGTTTTTGTTGATTTGGTGATTAAAGTTTGTGTATAACTTCTGGTTTTGGATAACTTTAAGTTTTTGTTAATTATCGAGTACAATTAGTCAACAAGATATTAACATAAGCAAACGTATACTACTACTGATTTGCAGAAGTTATCAACAGTTCCAACAGCACTTACTACTATTATTACTAATTTTATTATCTTTTTAATATATTATAAATTGGAGGCACCCATGAAATTAGTTTGCTCAAAAGAAAATTTACTTAACGGTATCAATATAGTACAAAAAGCGGTTTCAACCAAAACTACTTTACCCATACTTGAAGGTATTTTACTTAATGCTGATGAAAATTTTAAATTAACAGGTAACGATCTTGAAATAGGCATTGAATGTTTTGTCGAAGCAGATATAAGAGAACAGGGATCAATTGTCATAAATTCAAAGATATTTGGAGATATAGTTAGAAGACTACCAGATTCAGAAGTTTTGATTGAAGTTAAAGACAATAATCTCGTTGTTGTTGAATGTGAAAATTCTCATTTTGAAATAAAAGGGATTAACCCGAACGGATATCCTGCTGTACCTAAAGTTGATAAGGAAAATGTATTAAATTTAACTCAGGGAAAATTAAAGGACATGATCAGACAGACAGTATTCGCTGTAGGATCAGATGAAAACAGACCAGTTTTGACGGGTTCACTTATCGAAGTTAAGGATAAAGAGCTGGTAGTTGTATCGATTGATGGATTCAGACTTGCTTTACGTAGAAAATTTCTAGATGGAGAAATTAGTGATTTTAGTGTTATTGTTCCGGGAAAGACACTTAACGAGATATCTAAAATTCTCCAAGCAGGTGACGATGAAGTTGCTATCTATAACTCAAACAATCAGATAGTTTTTGATGCAAAATCCTGGAGAATAGTATCAAGACTCATCGAAGGAAAATTTCTTAACTACAACAGTCTATTGAACAAGGAATTTGAAACCAAAGTAATAATTAATATAAAAGAGTTTCAGTCAAGTCTGGAAAGAGCATCGCTTATTTCTATGAATGATAAAAACAGTCCTGTTAAGCTCTCAATTGGAAATGATAAAATAGTTATTACTTCAAATGCAGAACTAGGTGCTGTTCGTGAAGAAATAAAAGTTGATATTGAGGGAAATAATTTAGAAATAGGGTATAATCCTGCATATCTTATTGATGCTCTAAAAGCTATTGATGAAGATAGGGCGGCAATATACTTTATAACAACAAATGCTCCATGCACCTTGCGCCCTGTTGTTGAAAGTAATAATGATTTTGCGTATTTGGTACAGGCCGTTAGGATATAGTTTATGTTAATTAATCGGTTTAAAAGCAGTAAAAAAACCATAAAATAATTGAAAGCTCTTTCGGAGGATGAATGGAAAAAGTAGAAATTAACACTGATTATATTAAACTTGATCAGTTTCTGAAGTGGGCAGGTGCAGTTGATAATGGAGCTATGGCTAAGGGCTTTATACTGGACGGCTTTGTAAAAGTTAATGGTAATATCGAAATTCAACGCGGAAAAAAGCTCAGAAACGGCGATATGGTAGAATTTGAAGATAAAAAATATCAAGTTGTTCAAAAATAATTTGTTTTAACATACAGAGGTAATGAATTGATTGTTAAAAGCTTGGAATTAAAGGATTTTAGAAACCATGAGCATTCTAAGATTCTATTTTCTGATCAATTTAATATTATCCATGGAAATAATGGCCAGGGGAAAACTAATATCCTTGAAGCCATTTATTTATGTGCCTCCGGACGTTCACACAGAACTTCAAAGGATATTGAACTAATAAGGTTTAGTACAAATTCATATAAGATAAATACATTCATTAAGACTTCAGGTCTTGATAAAGACATTGAGATATCTTATTTTTCTGATCAAAAAAAACAAATAAAAATAAATGAAATCCCTCTTTTGAAAATGGGTGCATTGATGGGAAATTTATATGCTGTGCTTTTTTCACCTGAAGATCTTTTTATAGTAAAACAAGGACCTCAGGAGAGAAGAAGGTTTGTTGATATTACTCTGAGTCAGATAAAACCAGCATATTTTTATGATTTGCAGTTAATGTCAAAAATATTGAAGCAGAGAAATACGCTACTTAAGTCCATCAATAATAAATCATCACTTATAGAAACCTTGGATATATGGAATATTAAACTTGCAGAAGTTGCTGCTTCTATATTTATAGCTCGAAATAATTTTGCAAAAGCTTTATCAGCTCTTGCCCAGAAGCAGCACGATTACCTTACCTTGCAAAAAGAGCTTATTTCTTTTAATTATAGCTGTACTATTGAAATAAATGAAAATACTAAGAAGAGTGATTTAATAGATAATTATGTTAAGGCTTTGGAAAAATATTTATCAAGAGATTTAGTTTTAGGCTATACCTCAATTG
>JAEZGU010000024.1 GCA_023416855.1 Bacillota bacterium | reverse complement strand
CTATAAGACGTTATTTATCTCTAAACAAATTATCAAAATCAGGGTTTTTACTTGATATAGGAATTCTTGCATCAATAACTTCAATAATGATGTTAACTAACTTTAGATTTTCCTGAAGTAAATCCTTGGTTTTTTTCATATGTCCCGGATACCAATTTATATTCATATAATACCTCGTTAAAAAAATTGAGGACATCCGCCCTCAATTAATATTAATATTTCTTCAATTCTTTAACTTTTGTAGCTTTTCCTGTTCTTTCTCTTAGATAGAACAATCTAGCACGTCTTACTTTACCTTTTCTTACAACTTCGATTTTTTCGATTTTTGGTGAATGAACAGGGAATGTTCTTTCAACACCAACTCCGTAAGAAATTTTTCTAACAGTAAAAGTTTCTCTGTTGCTTTCACCTTGTATTTTAAGTACTATACCTTCGAATACCTGAATTCTTTCTCTGTTACCTTCTTTGATTCTAACGTGTACTTTAATTGTATCTCCAACATTAAAAGGTGTTAATTCTGTTTTAAGTTGTTCATTTTCATATGATTTTATTAAGTTCATTTGTATACCTCCCTTCAATTAAGCGTTCTTGTCATTTTAGCAGAGGACCGCCGTATACTCCTATGCATTATAGCATATGTTTATTATGATATACAACAATTATTTATAAACTTTCGATAATTTATTGTATTTTTCAATTATACTTTTGTCCTTTATCAAATCAGGTCGTCTTTTTAAAGTAATCTCTATTGCTTTATATAGACGCCATTCTTCTATTTTTTTATGATGTCCTGAAAGTAAAATTTCCGGCACATTCATTCCTTGATAGCTTTCCGGTCTAGTATATTGAGGATACTCAAGCAAACCATCACTGTGGGATTCTTCAATGGCAGACTCATCTGAACCAAGCACTCCCGGCAACAGACGACCTACTGCATCAACTATCGTAAGAACAGGCAATTCTCCACTGGTTAATACATAGTCTCCCATAGATATTTCTTCATCTACATACTTGTCGATTATTCTTTGATCTATGCCTTCATAGTGTCCTGCAATAAGTATAATATGATCCTTCTTGGAAAACTCTTTAGCCTTATTTTGATTAAATAAGTTACCTTTAGGTGATAAATAAATAATATATGAATTTTGCTCTTTTATAGCATCTAAAGCATTAAACATGGGCTCAGGCTTTAAAAGCATGCCCGGGCCACCTCCATATGGATAATCATCAACTTTTTTGTGTTTATCTTGGGAATAATCTCTTAAATTCACAAATCCAATTTCAAATAAGTTATTTTCAACAGCTCTGCCAATTATTCCATTTTTTGTATAAATGTCAATCAGCTCCGGGAATAATGTTACAACATCAAATCTCATTCCAGTAATCCCTCAATAACATTTATAACCATTTTTTTATCTGTAATATTAACCTCTTTGACAACATCCTTAACTGCCGGAATCAAAAATGATTTATTTTTATTGACAATCTCATAAACATCATTAGCGCCTGTTTGAAAAATATCTTTGATTACACCTAAATATTCTCCATCCTCAGAATAAACTTCCATTCCTTCTAAATCAAATAAATAATATGAATCCTCAGGAAGCTCTCTTAATTGATCCTCTAATATGGAAATATATGAATCTCTGAAAGTTTCAGCAGTATTCATATCATTTATATTTTCAAGCAAAATATAAACCATATTATTACGGTACCACACATCAATAATACTGCGTTTAGTACTATCTTTTTCTGTGTAGATATATTTCAGCTCTTCAAATCTCCCCATATCATCAGTTAAAGGTACACATTTCAAGTAACCTTTTACACCATGAGTATTTACAATTTTTCCAACCTTTATATAATCATTCATGTTTACCTCAGTTAAGTCAAGAAATTACTGAATTATTTCAATTATAACTCTTTTATTTTCTTTTGTCGCTGCAGCTTTTACTACTGTTCTTATAGCTTTAGCTATTCTTCCTTGTTTGCCGATTACTTTACCCATATCATCCGGAGCAACTTTTAATTCTATTATCAGTGATTGACTTCCTTCAATTTCATTAACAGTTACTGAGTCTGGATTATCTACTAGTGATTTTGCTATATATTCTACTAATTCACCCATCATATCACCTCTTATTTGTTTTCATCTCTTTTTTCATAGACACCGTTAGCTTTGAATAATGAGCTTACTGTATCTGTAGGTTTTGCACCGTTATTAAGCCATTTTATAGCACTTTCATCATTGATTTTTACAACCTTTGGCTCTACAACCGGATTGTAATATCCTATTTCTTCAATAAAACTTCCATCTCTAGGTGAACGAGAATCTGCTAAAACTATTCTGTAGAAAGGTTTCTTTTTTGAACCCATTCTTTTTAATCTTATTTTTACTGACATATTGTCACCTCCTTAAAGTAATTTGTTAATATATATGAAAAAGGAAAATCCTTAATTCAACACTTAAAATGGGAATTTACCCATACCGCCCATACCTCTTAGGCCTTTCTTTTTACCAAGAGTCTTCTCCATTGATGAGAATTTTTTCATCATTTTCTTCATTTCATCATATTGCTTTAACAGCTGATTAACTCTTTGAACAGAAGTTCCGCTTCCTGCTGCAATTCTTTTTCTTCTGCTTCCATTAATTATGGATGGGTTTATTCTTTCTTTTTTAGTCATTGATTGAATTATTGCTTCTGTAAACACTAATTCTTTCTCATCAACCTTAAGTCCCTTCATTTTCTTGTTACCACCTAAACCCGGAATCATTCCTAATATATCTTCAAGGGGACCCATGTTTTTAATTTGTTGAAGTTGAGCTAAGAAATCATTAAGATCAAAGCTCTGTGACTTTAATTTTTTCTGAAGTTCAATTGCTTGCTTTTCATCAATTGCACTTTGGGCTTTTTCAATAATTGATAGCACATCACCCATGCCAAGGATTCTTGATGCCATTCTGTCAGGATGGAATGTTTCAAGTTGATCCATCTTTTCTCCAACTGACAAAAATTTAATAGGTTTATCAACAACATTTCTTATAGAAAGCGCAGCACCGCCTCTTGCATCGCCATCAACCTTTGTTAGTATAACTCCAGTAATATCAAGATATTGATTAAAAGTTTCTGCAACTTTTACAGCATCCTGACCTGTCATTGCATCTAACAACAATAGTATTTCATCAGGTTTAACGGTTTGCTTAATTTCTACAAGCTCTTCCATCAAAGATTCATCTATATGAAGACGCCCAGCTGTATCTATAATTACTATATCATGACCATGCTTCATAGCATGCTTCATAGCTTCCTTTGCTATTGTTACGGGATTAGTTTTATCTCCCATTTCAAATACTGGAACATCAACGCTATTTCCAACTACCTGGAGCTGTTTAATCGCTGCCGGTCTGTAAATATCACATGCAACTAATAATGGTCTTTTACCATCTTTTTTAAGCTTTCGAGCTATTTTGCCGGTTGCTGTTGTCTTACC
>JAEZGU010000288.1 GCA_023416855.1 Bacillota bacterium | reverse complement strand
GGACACATACAGGAACTGAGCTTGAAAGAAACAATGAGGTGTTTTTTGAAAATTGGATACAATCAGTTCCATATTTTAAAGATCATCCGGAATATTACGGGCTTCATGAAATTGAAAATGACCATTTAAAAAGAAAATCCACATGGGCGCTTCTTAAAGGAAAAGGAAGCAAGACAATAGTGATGATTCATCACACAGACACTGTAGATGTGGATGATTATGGTATATATAAAGAGTATGCATATGATCCATATGAGTTAGAAAAATTATTTAAACAAGATAATGTTGAAATGGATGAAGTTTCACGAAAAGACTTATACTCTGATAAATGGTTATTTGGTAGAGGCGTTTCAGACATGAAAGGTGGGGGCGCAATAACATATTCACTTATAGAAGAATATGCTGAGGATGAAGAGTTTAATGGTAATATTTTAATTCTTGGTGTACCAGACGAAGAAAATTTATCTGCAGGAATGAGGTCTGCTATTTATTTGCTTAAAGAATTAAAAGAAAAGCATAATTTAGAATATGTTCTTATGCTCAATGTTGAACCTCATGAAAAGGTAAAAGAACAGAATATAACTATATATGATGGTTCCGTAGGAAAAATAATGCCTATATTTATGGTTAGAGGAAAGCTTGCTCATGTAGGGCAAATATATAGAGGTTTTAATCCTATAAATCTGTTATCAGAAATTATAAGAAAAACTGAACTTAACCCTGATTTTATTGAAAAGGCAGGAAATACTGTTACCCCGGCACCTGCGTGGCTTTATTTCAAAGATAGGAAGGACGTGTATGACGTATCTCTTCCAATTACAGCAGGAGGCTATATGTCCATATTGACACTTACTAAGTCACCTAAGGATATATTAGAACAACTTAAACATATCAGTGAAGAAGCATTTAAGCAGGTTATTGAAGATATGGAAGTAAGCTATAATAAGTATAAAAGCTTATCAAATATGGATTATGGTGTTTTCGATTGGAAAGTAAATGTAAAGTATTATGGCGAAATATATAATGAGATATTAGCAGAAAAAGGGGAGAAATTTAGAACAGAAATTTCTCAATATCAAAAAGATATAGAAGAACAAATAAAAAACAACGAAATATCAAGAGTTGAAGGCGCATATGAACTGATTGAAAAAACATTAGAGTATTATAGTGATTTATCACCATTAGTTGTAATTGCCTTGGCTCCTCCTTATTATCCAAGCACCAATAATTCTATGCTAAAACATGCTGATGAAATAAACGAACTTATTGCCAATATAGATAAATTTGCAAATGATGAGCTTAATTTAAGAGTTTATACACAAAATTATTATACAGGTATTTCTGATTTAAGTTATGGTTTGTTTACTGAGGATAACGAAAATATTGATTATATAAGTGAAAATACGATATTTTGGGGAGACATGTACTATATTCCGCTTGATATTATTAGAGAAATTTCAATGCCGGTATTAAATGTTGGCCCATGGGGCAGAGATTTACACAAATATACCGAAAGAGTTTATAAAAAGGATTTATTCAACAGTATCCCTAAACTTATTGATTATATTGTAAAGAGTATATTATCTTAAAATAAAACAGTTGACAAAAGCTAAGTATTTATGTATAGTTTTACATAAATAAATAATACTATATGAATATAATTAAAAGCTGTGAAAAGAAGAGTAGCTTAAAAGTTATGACAAAGAGAACCGGGCAAAGGTGTGAGCCGGAGATTGACTTTAAAGTGAAGATGGCCTTGGAGCTTTATACCTGAGCATTAGTAAAGGTATAACGTATGTATACGTTATAATACAAGGGTTGAATGACCTGTTGAGGCACATATTGTGAAATATGTGCGAATGAGAGTGGTAACGCGGATTTTCGCCTCTTTGCTTATGCAAAGAGGCTTTTATTATGGTTACAAATATTAGGAGGGATAACATGAGTAAAGGTAAATATTATTTAACAACAGCAATAGCATATACATCCGGCAAGCCTCACATTGGAAACACATATGAAATAGTTCTTGCTGACAGTATTGTTAGATTTAAAAAATTAAATGGATACGATGTATATTTTCAAACAGGAACTGACGAACACGGAGAAAAAATTCAAATTAAAGCTCAGGAGGCTGGCAAGACACCGCAAGAATTTGTTGATGGTGTAGCTAGTGAAATTAAGGCTATATGGGATTTGATGAACACAAGTTATGACAAATTTGTAAGAACAACAGATCCTGAGCACAAGAAAACAGTCCAAAAAATATTTAAAAAGCTTTATGATCAAGGTGATATATACAAAGGTTATTATGAAGGCTGGTATTGTACTCCAGATGAAGCATTTTTCACCGAATCTCAATTAGTTGAAGGCAAATGCCCTGATTGCGGTAGAGAAGTTCATATGGCAAGAGAAGAAGCATATTTCTTTAAAATGAGCAACTATGCTGACAGATTGATGAAGCATATAGAAGAAAATCCTAAATTTATACAGCCTGAATCACGTAAAAACGAAATGGTCAATAATTTTATTAAACCGGGATTACAGGACTTATGTGTATCAAGAACTTCCTTTAACTGGGGTGTACCTGTTACATTTGATGAAGGTCATGTTGTTTATGTATGGATAGATGCGCTAAGCAACTATATTACATTTTTAGGCTATGACACTGAAGGAAATCATGGAGATTTATTCAAGAAATATTGGCCTGCGGATGTTCATTTAATAGGTAAGGATATTTTGAGATTCCATACGATTTATTGGCCAATATTGTTGATGGCATTAGGAGTAGAGCTTCCTAAGCAGGTGTTTGGTCATCCTTGGCTGTTGGTTGGAGAAGGTAAAATGAGCAAGTCAAAGGGCAACGTAATTTATGCTGATGACTTAGTAGATTTATTTGGTGTAGATGCCGTTAGATATTTTGTACTTCACGAAATGCCTTTTGCCAGCGATGGTACATTGACTTATGATTTATTAATTGAAAGAATAAATTCTGATTTAGCAAATATCCTTGGTAATTTAGTAAATCGAACTATCACAATGACAAACAAATATTTCGATGGAGTAATACTGCCACCTGAAGAAAAAGAAGCTATTGATGATGAGCTTATTAAGCTTGCCCTTGACACACCTTTGAGGGTTGAAAAGAAAATGGATGATTTAAAGGTTTCTGATGCTATTGATGAAATTTTAAATTTACTTCGAAGAAGCAATAAATATATTGATGAAACACAGCCTTGGGTTTTAGGCAAAGATGAAAGTAAAAGTAAAAGATTGGGAACGGTCTTGTATAACTTACTTGAATCTATAAGAATTGCAGCTGTGTTATTGGAGCCATTCCTTCCTGAAACAGCTCAGAAAATTCTTAAACAGCTAAATACTGATAAAACAGATTGGGATTCTTTATTAAGCTTTAATGGCATGGTTCCGGGACAAAAGGTTGGAACACCTGAAATATTATTTGCAAGATTTGATGTAGCTAAAAAATTAGAAGAAATAAATAAAATCAATGAAGCTAAAGCCAATGTAAAAGAAGTTAAAGCTGCTGAAGTAAAAGAAGAGAAAGAAGAAGTAGAAAATTTTATTACTATTGATGATTTTGCAAAATTAGATTTAAGAGTAGCTGAAATAGTTAAGGCTGAAAGACATCCTGATGCAGATAAGCTTCTTGTTTTCCAGCTAAAGGTTGGTGATGAAACGAGACAGGTAGTTTCAGGTATAGCTAAATATTATAATCCTGAAGATTTGGTAGGTAAAAAAGTAGTAATGGTTTATAATTTGAAACCTGTAGTACTAAGAGGCTTAGAATCTAACGGAATGATCTTAGCTGCTGAAAAAGGTAAAAAATTGACTTTACTTTCTACGTTAGAAGAAATAGCAGACGGAGCAACAATATCATAGAATGAAATAGAAAAGGAGTTGTGATTTCACAACTCCTTTGATTTAATATTAAACTATGATTCTTTTTTCCATAATCCATGAAGATTGCAGTATTCGTATGCTGATACTACTTCATCACCTTCAGATAGCATAAACACAGCTTTTGGTTCGCAGTTAGGCTCTAAGCATTTTCTTTGAGTTCCTTCTTTTGTTTCAAGGTAAATCCATTGAATCCAATGTTCTTCAACCATAGGATGAATTACACTACCAACTGTTACAGTTACTTTATTTCCTTCAACTTCAATTACAGGAATGTGTTTTTCATAAGAAGCATCTACAGTACCAGGAATAAGTTCTTTCATATTATTATCGCAGCAAACTAATGTTCCGCCACCTTCATTATACAAGCTTACTAAATTACCACAAGTTTCACATACGAAAAATTTTGTTTTACACATATTACCCTCCATTATTTAAATAATTCAATGTTATTTCTATACCCAATAATATATGCTTTAAAACATATATTATTAAAAGTTAAACTTGTTTTTTGGTACGTACTTTCAATGCAATTAAGCTAATCATTGCCATTGCTATTGCCATGCAACTGATGTTTAAAATTGTGTTTACCCCTGTTTCAAGAGCTTTTTGTATATCATTTTGAACAAATGCCAATATTGTTTCATATAGACCTAATCCTGGCACTATGGGTATGACACTTGGAAAAATAAATATGGTAGCAGGCATTTTTAACTTTTGGGCTAATATTTCTCCTAAGACTGCAAGTAAACATGTACCAAGAAAAAACCCCAGTAATGAGTGGCCGAAAACTATACAGATCTTATAAACCGCATATCCTAAAGAAGCTGTTAAGGATGAATAAATTAAAGTTCCTTTAGGTGCATTCATTACTTGTGCAAAAAAGAAAGTTGCTATAAAACAATATACCATTTCTAAAAACATAATATCCTCCTTAACTAAGACAAGCCTAATGTATATGCTGTATAAATAATTGCCCCAGCTCCCACAGCCAAGGATGATGCAACTAAAAGTGCTTCAGTAGCTCTTGCTAATCCGGATAAAAGGTCACCCCTTATTGTATCTCTGATAGCATTGGTCATAGCAAGTCCGGGCAGCAAGGGCATAATTCCGCCTACTATTATATAGTTGTAATTGCCTTTTCCAAGAAGATTAGTTAAAGCTATAGCTGAAAAAGATAAAAAGGCACCGGATACAATACTTGAAAAAAACTGATAGGAATGTAATTCCTCAAATTTTTTAGATATTAAAGTAATCAATATTCCTATTAACATGGCAACAGTAAACTCAAACAAACCTCCTCCAAACAACAGCGTAAAGAAGGCCGAAGAAATGCCGCCATATAATAAGGAATACTTATATTGAACTTTATCGTTATTATATATAACTTCTAACTGATATAATGCTTCATCCAAAGTTATTTGTCCTGATGTTAAATTTCTTGAAATATTGTTTACATCATTAATTTTTTGCAGGTTAATAGTTCTTTTTCTGATTCGCTTTACTATTGTGTTATTATCCTCTCCATTAATTGAGATAGTAAAATACAATCCTGTTGGAGTAGCAATAGGTTCTACCTCTTTAATTTTGAATGATTTACATATATATTTTATTATTTCTTCTGCTCTGTAGGTTTCTCCACCGTTTTCTATTATTATCTGAGCAGAAAGTTTAAGTACCTTTAAAAGTTTATTAATTTCAAATTCCATACTCCACCTCATTTGTCTAATTATATCATATGTTTCATTTTATTTAACTATTTTTTGTATTTTTTATGTAAACTTATTTATTTTATGATATATTGTTAAAAATGACTTGGAGGAGTTTATGAAGGAAACAGAAGTTAAAGTTCTTAATATCGACAAACAGGATATAGAAAGAAAGCTTATCAGCTTAGGAGCGACTCTTATTAAGGATGAAAATCAGACTAATTACAGATTTGATACAGAAGACAGCTTTTTAAAGAAAACCTATAACGGCTATTTAAGAATTAGAACCACTGAAAACCTTTTAAACGGTGAAATAAAGCATACCATGACATTTAAGAGAAGCATTAATAGGGATAAGTTTAGAGTTAATGAAGAAACTGAGACAGAAATTGCTGACTGGAAAAGTGCTGCAAGCATAATTGAAATATTAGGTTATAAAATGAAGAAACCCGGCCATAAACATAGAAGGTCATATACATATGATGGTATAACATTTGAAATAGATACTTGGGATAAAGAAACATATTCAAAACCATATCTTGAAATAGAAGTGACTTCAGAAAATGATTTGGAAAAAGCTATTAAATTATTAAATTTAGACAGAAGTCAAATTACAACAAAACCAATTGATGAACTAAGCAAGGGATAAACAGGAGGAAGACATGATATTAGTTGTAGATATTGGCAACACCAACATAGTTGTAGGAGTATATGAAGGTGATGAACTTCTTAATAACTGGAGAATGGTAACAAGAAGTGAAAAAACATCTGACGAATATGGCATTTTTATTTTGAATTTATTGAAGCATAGCAATATAGAGCATACGAAAATAAACAGTGCAATAGTTTCATCTGTTGTTCCAAATGTTATGCACTCTTTTGAAAATGCTTTAAAGAAATATTTTAATATTGATCCTTTAATTGTAGGTCCCGGAATAAAGACAGGAATAACCATAGCAACAGATAATCCAAGAGAAGTTGGTGCTGACAGAATAGTAGGTCTTGTAGCTGCTTATGATATGTATGGTGGACCATTGATAGTAATAGACTTTGGTACTGCTACAACATATGATGTAGTAAATGAAAGAGGAGAATTCAAATATGGTATAACATCTCCAGGGATTCAAATTTCTGCAGATGGTCTATGGCAAAGAACAGCACAGCTTCCAAGTGTAGAAATAAAAAACCCTGGCTCAATACTTTCCAAGAATACTGTTACAAGCATGCAGGCAGGATTGTTTTACGGGCATGTAGGTCAAACAGAATATATAATTAATAGAATAAAAGAAGAATTAAAAATTGATAATATGAAGGTTATTGCAACAGGTGGATTAGGTAGAATGATATATGAGGAAACCAAGTTCATAGATGTTTATGACCCATTACTTTTGTTTAAAGGGTTGAAGATTATACATGATAAGAACTATAATAAGAAATAATTGTAGGGAACGACCCCCGTGTCGTTCCATTTTGTTTTTATTTATAGTTCCTTAATCCGTTTTTTATTGAATTTATAACATCTTTATTCAAGTCAAGCCGATAGTTTCTGGATATTGTTTTTTCTTCCTTTGTCATATCGAAATCCTGTCCGTTCCATAAAATAGCCAATTTTATTCTGTCATATTGATGTATTTTATTAAACATATCATCAAACCAAGCTACCTTATCTCCGCCTATATCAGCACAACTAAATTCCGTAATCATAAATGGGTGTTCAAATTGATTTTCATATTCATAATAAAAATGATCATATGCATCATTAAAGCTTCTCCAAATTTCACCTTCATAATAATTTCCTGTATTGTAAGCAGTTAACCCAACTATATCAACATATTCATCACCTGGATAATAATTTAGATAATGATTGTATGCAAAGTTTGGAAAGCTTAATTCGTTTGGATTCCATACAAAAATCAAGTTATTAACTTCATGATCTTTAAACTTATTATAAATATACTTCCAACAATTAATATATAAATCTGTATCTTTGCCAATATGAAAAGCTGAATATGTTACCCATCCTCCGTTCATTTCATTGTTTAACCTAAAAAGCACAGGAAAATTATACTCTTTAAAACTAATTGCTAAGCTATTTAAATAATCATCGTATTTTCCATCAAGTATATCTAATGTAATGTCCTTTTCTTCGCCGTCAATTTTATCAGTTGTGTAAAGAGTGTATTCTACAACCTTGTTGTGTCTTTTTGCATTATTCATCTGCTCTGTTTTATAAGGTAACTCAAATCTATTGTACAATAACACTACAGGAAAGCTGTAGTTAAACATTTCCTCTAAGCTTTGCAGTTTATCGTCATGAGCAGGAAATGATGGTTCAAACACACCAAAGCTTAAGTTTTCATTTTTAACAAAGTATTTATCATAAAAGTCCTGAGTAAGAGCATCAAAGCTTTTCTTAACAGGTTTAAATATTTTATTAGCTTTCATCTCGCCGTTTTTATCTATAAACTTAAACTTAGGCATAATATAATTTATATTAATTGGTTCAGTTGATTTAATAAACACCGTTGCTATTTCATGTTTGCTCCTTTCAAAAGCAATCGTTGCATAATAATTTTTGTTATTTAAATTCTTTGAGCTTCTTTCAAAGAAAGTAACATGAGTATCAATCCCGTAATAATTACTGTCATACTCATCTGTAATTTTAAAATCAGGATTTTCACTAATACCTTTATTTCCGTAATTATTATAGGTTTCATTTGAATCAAGCGTACCTATAAAATTGTCATACAATACATCAACAATTAAATTATCTGATTCAAATCTACTTTTCACACTCACTATATCTTCGTTTAAGCTTAGAGTATTTAACAATACTATTTCATATCCGTAGGGGTTGTTTGTATATATATTATATTCATCAGAAAATGGAGAAAGCTTTGTAATGTATGTATCACTTTTATTAACCTCTGTTGCTTCAGTATCAATGTTTATAAAATCATTTGGCTCCACATTTTTATCGAAATAGTCTTTGGAAAATAAAAATATTAATGCACCTGCAATTATTATAATTGTTATTGTAAAAATATCTTTTAACTTCATTATGCTCCTCTAATTTATTGATATATTAATTATTATTGGTTTTATAGTGCTTTTTATTACGAAACTTTTTTATAAATACGCCAAAAATCTCTTTTAAATTTTAAAAATTGTGATATAATAATAGAACATAAGTTCGATTTAATGATGGGAGGTTTGGATTGTGTCTCAAATAATAATGCATATAGATGTAAATTCAGCGTTTTTGAGCTGGACTGCAGCATAAGAAAAGCAAATGGGAATTGATAGAGATATAAGAAAAGTAGCTTCTGTAATTGGCGGAAACGAAAAAAGTCGTCATGGTATTGTGTTGGCTAAATCTGTTCCTGCTAAAAAATTTAAAATTCAAACCGGTATGTCATTGATGGAGGCAAGACAGCTTTGTCCTAATTTACTTGTTGTACCTCCGAATTACGGTGTTTATGTAAGAGCCAGCAAAGCACTTAGGGATTATCTTACCACATATACTCCGGATGTACAGGTTTTTAGCATAGATGAATGTTTTTTAAGATTTACTGATTTGAAACGAGAAGAAGCACTTAAATTAGCTTATAAAATAAAAGACGGTGTAAAAGAAAAATTCGGATATACAGTTAATGTAGGTGTTTCAGAAAACAAGTTGCTTGCAAAGCAGGCAGGAGATTTAGAAAAGCCTGATAAATGCCATACAATGTTTTTGGACGAAATTAAAGATAAATTATGGGTTCTTCCTGTAGAAGAACTATATATGGTGGGAAGAAAAACAAAACCTAAATTAAACAAGTGGGGTATTTTTACAATAGGGGAGTTGGCTAATTCTGATTATAACTTAATATCCTCCATGCTAAAATCTCACGGTAGATTAATTTATAATTATGCTTGGGGTAGAGATAATTCAAGCTTCAAGGATAAAGAGCCAATTAAAAGTGTAGGAAATAGCAGCACTATTAAGTTTAATGTGACAGATAGTGAAACAGCACATGTAATTTTATTAAGTTTAACTGAAATGACTGCATGGAGGCTGAGAGAAGCCAATATGAGCTGTAGAGTTGTAAGTGTAAGCATTAAAGACAAGGATTTTAATTATGGGGCCAAACAAAGAAAATTAATGTACTTTACTGATTGCACCAGAGATATTTATAAGAATATTTGTAGCCTGTTTGATGAGCTGTGGGATAAAAGTCCAATCAGGCAGCTTGGTGTTTCTGTTTCTGATCTTGAGTTTTCAAATATTAAGCAATTAAATATTTTTCAGGATGAATTGAGTGTAAAAAATGAAGTGTTAGACAAGGCTGTTGATAAAATAAGATCTAAGTTTGGCGATGAATCCATAATAAGAGGAGTTTTTGCTAACAGTGATTTAAAACCAATTTTAGGAGGATATCCAGACGATGAATATCCGGGCATGAATAGTATTTTGTAAAGGGTGATAATATGAGAATTTTAAATGAACCTATAAAAGTCATGGCGGTCTTTAACACAGACGGAAAAATAGAACCGGTTAAGTTTCGTCTTGAGGATAAAGTTGTAAGAATTGAAAAAATACTTAAAATATATGAAGAAAATATAGTAGGAAATAATAGAATTGTATTTGTATGTCTTCATAACAGCAAGGATATATTTGAACTAAAATATGAAATTGATAGCAAGACATGGTTTCTTTTTAAGAGGTAAAATGTATATTAAAGCCTTTCTTCGTAAGAGTTTTGTAAGAGTTTAACTATTGTAATCAAGCTTTTGAGATGTTATAATTGTGGACATAAGTGATTAGAGGTGGAATTGTGGGCGAAATAGATATATTAGCAGCTAATGCTAAAAATGATGAAGATGTAATGAATAATTTAATAATTCAATATGAGAACTTCATATTGAGATGTGCATCTGTAGCAGCTCGCAGTTACATTTCAAAAAGTGATGATGAATGGTCAATTGCTATGGCGGCTTTTACAGAGGCAGTAAAAAAATATTCATCCGACAAAGGAAGTTTCATAAACTTTGCAGAGCTGGTTATAAGAAGAAGAATTATTGATTACATAAGAAGCAAATCAAGATTTGCACCGGAAATAACTGTAAAACCCTCTATTTTTGAATCTGAAACGGAGGATGAGCAGGATTATGCCATGCAATCTGAGGTTGCAAAAAAGGTTGTATCCCAAGAGGATAATTCTTTAAAATTGGAGATACATCTTATAAATGATATTTTTGAAGCTTATGGTTTTTCATTTATGGATTTGACGGAATGTTCTCCAAAGGCAGAAAAAACTAAAAGATCCTGCGCAAAAGCTGTTGCTTTTATGATAAAAAATCCAATACTTATAAGCGAAATGAAAATCAAGAGGCAGCTTCCTTTAAATTTAATTGAAAGAAACACCAAAATACCCCGAAAATTATTGGAACGTCATCGAAAATATATAGTAGCAGCAGTGGAGATAATGTCGGGTGATTATCCTTATTTAGCTGGCTACATGGGATATATTCGTGAGGAGTTAGAAAAATGAAAGCAGTAGTTGTAGAAATTAAAGGTAATATTGCAGCTGTCTTATCAAATGATGGTTGTATATCTAAAGTAAAAAACAAAAATTATACTTTAGGTCAGGAAATAATAATTAGAAATAATGCAAAATATATAAAATTAGTAGCTTCAGCAGCTGCTTGTTTAATGCTGTTTGTAACTCCTGCGTGGGCATATCTAACTCCATATTCTTATGTGAGTATAGATGTAAACCCGTCCTTTGAATTTTCAATTAATAGATTTGATAGGGTTCTTCATGTTAAGGCAATCAATGATAATGTACAGAATTCTGCAGAACAAATTGATGTTTCTAAGCTTAAAAACAAGGAAATAAATGAAGCAGTAAAAAAAGTATTAATAGAATTAAAGAGCCAAGGATATCTAAGTAATGCAAGTGAAGATAGTGTGGTAGTTGCTGCATTTAGTAAAACACAAGAAAAAACAGATAAACTTGCTTCAAACTTAAAGCTTGCTGTAGAAGAAGTTAATGTTAGACAAGATAATATTGAAGATATAAATGAAATTAAACATATAGAGGTAGAAGTTAAACAGGGAGTAAATAAAAAAGAAGATAATAAAGAAAAAGAAGATAGCGAAGCAAAAGAAGATAATAAAGAAAAAGATAAGAAAGAAAAAGAAGACAAGAAAGTAAAAGAAGATAAGAAAGTAGAAGAAGATAAGAAAGTAGAAGAAGATAAAAGAACAGAAAATAAAAATATAAAGGATATTCAAAACCAACAAAAAGAAGAAAAAGAAACTAAAAAAGTTGAAAAAGAACGAGATAAAGAAAATAAAAAATTTGACAAAGACAGTAAAAAAACAGAAAGTGAAAATAAAGAAAGAAACAACAAATCAGGAAATTCATCTTTTGAAGTACAGATAATTGAAGTAAGTCAAGAAGCGGTGAATAAAGCAAAGGATAAAGGCGTAACTCCCGGTAAGATGAATTTAGTGGAAAAACTTCAATTAAGTGCCGAAATAGCAGGCAAATCTATTGATACTGAAAAATGGCTAAATAAACCTGTTAAAGATATAATGACAGAAATTAAAAAATACGAAGAATCAGCGAAAGAATCAGAAAAGAATAGCAGATATAACAATAAAAGTAATAAAGAAAATGAAAAAAGATCAGAAAACAGCAAAGATGATAAATCAAATAATGATAAAAGGCGAAAATAGAATAATTTGACAATCGTTAAAACGTATAGTATCATAAAAATGCAGGTAAAAGCCTGTGGAATGTTAGTTCCACAGGTATTTTTTTACATAACACCATTTTTAAGAGGTGATATTTTGATAGAAATAGGTATAAGCAGTTTAACAAAATTATATGGTACAAATAAAATATTTGAAAATGTGACCTTTGATGTTAAAACTAAGGATAGAATAGGGTTAATAGGGCGTAATGGAACCGGTAAATCTACACTTCTAAAAATTATTACTGGACATGAGGATTACCAAGATGGTCAGGTTTTTATGAAGAAAGGATTAACTATAGGTTATTTGAGTCAAATACCAAATTATGAAGAGAATAACACTGTATTGGATGTATTAAATGAAGCATTTAATAGCCTGCATAAAATAAAAGAAGAGATGGACAAAATAGAAAAGACTTTTGACAGTTTAACAGGAGATGAACTTCAAACTGCAATATATAAATACAGCTCGTTGCACGATTCTTACGAAGTTGCAGGTGGTTATACTATAAAAGAAAAACTAAATAGAATTTTATTTGGTTTAGAGATATCAGAAGAAATGCAAAAAAGGGAATTCAATAAGCTTAGCGGTGGAGAAAAAACAAAAATTGTTTTAGGCAAAATATTACTTGAAGAACCGGAATTATTATTGTTAGATGAGCCTTCTAATCACTTAGATATAAAGTCCGTTGAGTGGCTTGAAGGATATTTAAGCACATATAATGGAACTATTATTGCAGTGTCACACGATAGATATTTTCTTGATAGGGTTGTTAATAAAATAGTTGAACTTGAGCTGGATGGAGCGCAAATTTACTATGGAAACTATTCAAAGTATGTAGCAGAAAAAGAACTGAGGTTTTTGCTTGCATTAAAAGAATATGAAAATCAACAGAAGAAAATAAAAAAGATGGAAGAACAAATACAAAGATATCGCATATGGGGTGAAATGCGAGACAGCGATAAAATGTACAGAAGAGCCAAAGAATTAGAAAAGCGTCTTGAGAAAATAGATAGGTTGCAAAAGCCATTTACAGATAAAAGAACTGCTGAATTTAAAATTAGTTCTATTGAAAGAACCGGCAAGGAAGTTATTAAAGTAGACAATATTGAGAAGAAATATGATAAAAAGCTTTTTAGTGATGTGAGCTTCACTTTGTTTTATAATGACAGTATGTGTATTTTAGGAGAAAATGGAACAGGTAAATCAACTATATTAAAAATCATATTAAATGAAGTTCAAGCTGATATTGGAGAAGTAAAGATAGGATCAAATGTAAAGATTGGATATCTGTCCCAAGAAGTGAGCTTTGACAATGAAAACGTATCAATAGTTGATTATTTTTCATATTATTATGGCATTTCAATTAGAGAAGCAAGAAAAGAATTAGCTAAAATATTGTTTACCGGCGATGACGTTTTTAAGCTTATAAGTACATTGTCAGGGGGAGAAAAATCAAGATTAAAATTGGGAATGTTGATGTATGAAAAAGTCAATACATTGATATTGGATGAACCTACTAATCATTTAGATATAGAATCAAGAGAAGTTTTAGAGGAAAATTTAATTAACTATGAAGGAACTTTACTTTTTGTTTCTCATGATAGGTATTTTGTTGATAAAATTGCAACATGCATCGGTGAATTGGAAAATAAAGAATTTAAAATGTATAATTTTGATTACGAAGGATATAAGCAGGAAAAACAAAGAATTATAGAAAGCCAGCAAACTGAGATTATTGAAATAAAGAAAGAAAAGTTTACTTCACCAAACAAAGAAAATATGTTAAAGAAGAAGGAAGAACAGAGGGCTAAAGCGAAAGCTAAAAGAGATTATGTAAAGCTTGAAAACAAAATATTAGAGGCAGAAAATAAAATATTAGAACTTGAAAGTATTTTAAATTCAAATTCTAATGAATGGGATTTAGACAACTATAATAATATTTATAATGAATACACTTTATTAAAAGAGGAAACAGATAAAATGTATTTGGAATTAGAAAAGCTTCATATAGAAATAGAAGAGGAAGAATATGATTAATTTTTTAATAAAAGTATTTATAAAGGACTACGAGAATGTAAGAGATTCAAACGTAAGAGAGGCATATGGAACCTTAGGAAGTATTGTAGGGATAATAGCTAATGCAGTACTTAGTATAAGCAAAATTGCAGTTGGAACTATTTTTAACAGTATATCCATAACTGCAGACGGAGTTAATAATCTTTCTGATGCAGGCTCATCAGTTGTTACTTTAATAGGTTTTAAAATATCAAGTAAACCAGCTGATAAAGATCATCCATTCGGCCATGCAAGGATAGAATACTTAACAGGACTTGCAGTAGGTGTAATTATTATCCTATTGGGAGTTGAATTAATTAAATCTTCAATTGAAAAAATAATGCATCCTAAACAGCTAAATTTTTCGTGGTCAATGGTTTTTGTACTTGTTCTGTCTATTATAATTAAGTTATGGTTGAGCTATTTTAACTACAAAGTAGGAGAAAAAATATCTTCATCTACAGTAAAAGCATCTGCAGCTGATTCAAGAAATGACGTTATCGCTACATCTGCAGTCTTGGTGTCTGTGTTTATAGCTAAACTCACAGGTTATACGATTGATGGATTCATGGGCTTGTTAGTGGCATTGTTCATATTATATTCAGGTATATCAATATTGAAAGAAATACTGAATCCTTTACTTGGAGAAATGCCGGATCCTGATTTTATTGAGTCAATAGAAAATAAAATATTATCTTATGAAGGCATAATCAATATACATGACCTTGTAGTTCATAACTATGGGCCTAATCGTTATTTTGCAACTGTTCATGCTGAGGTAGATGCAAATGAAGATATAATGAAGTCGCATGATATGATTGATAATATAGAAAGAGATTTTGCAAAGGATTTAGATATTAATTTGGTAATTCATTTAGATCCCACTATAACTGATGATAAGGAAATAAATCATTTGAAAAATCTTACTGAAAATATAGTTAAAAAAATTGACCAGTGTTTATCCATACATGACTTTAGAGTTGTTAAGGGGGAAACTCATACTAATTTAATTTTTGATGTTCTTGTACCTGTTACTTTTGAAGTAAAGATTAGTGAATTAGTTAAAAATATTGAGAGGGATGTTCAAAAAGAAAACAAGAATTATTACGCAGTGGTAACAGTAGATAGGAATTATGTTTCAACATATATAAACGATATGAAATTATAGAAATAGTGGTATTAACAATAATATAATTCGCTATTATACAGTATTTAATAAGGTTTATGGTGAAAAAATAAATAATTAATAAGGTGAAATTAAGCTTTTATTATTGCCAAAGTATGTTATAATTATTTCAAATGCAAACATTAACTTTATAACCATCCATGACCATATAATTAATTGTAAAGAGGTGACTGTATGTTATTTACGGAAACTATGTCTATTGGAGAAAAATTTTTAAACTCCATAGCCATAACCATTTTAGGAATGGCAGTAGTATTTGTGGTGTTGATTATTATTGCTTATTCTTTGGAGATGTTAAGGATAATATTTAATGAAAAAAACACTAAAAAAGAAATAGTACCAAAAATAGAGCCGATACCAAATTTAACTCCAGCAACTAATGAAAATGTAGAGGATATTGATTTGCTATTGCTTATAACGGCTGCAATTGCAGCTGAAGAGGGATCTTCAACCGATGACTTTTTTGTAAGATCAATAGTAAAAATGCCTCAAAAAGATACAATTTGGGCATCTGCAGGAAGACAGCAAAATATGTTGAAAAAAATGTAAAATAAGGAGAATGTCATTATGAAAAGATACTTAATAACAGTAAAAGGAATATCTTATGAAGTTGAAGTAGAGGAATTAAAAGGTTTAAAAGAAACAAATACTACTGAAAGAGTTGTTCAACCGCAACCTGCAGTTACTATGCCGGTTGAAGAGAAAATAATAGCACCAACACCTTCGCCTGCACCATCAGGCAGCTCAAAAAGTATAACATGTCCAATGCCTGGAACAATTTTTAAAGTATTGGTTAAACCAGGAGAAGCAGTAAAACGAGGAGATGTATTGGTTGTATTAGAAGCAATGAAAATGGAAAATGAAATATTTGCTACAGCTGACGAAGTCGTTGATTCTGTACAAGTTTCTGAAGGAGCTACAGTTAATACCGGAGACGTATTAGTAACTTTTAAATAACGGCAGAAAGCGGGGAATTATAATGTTAAATACTTTATTAATAGGATTGAAACAATTTTTTGAAAGCATGGGTTTTGCAACAATTACACCAGGACAGATAGTAATGCTTATTGTTTCATTTACACTTTTGTACTTAGCTATATCGAAAAAATTTGAACCTCTGCTTTTACTTCCCATAGGTTTTGGAATGTTTTTAGCGAATTTGCCACTGGCTGGATTAATGGCTGCGCCGGTTGGTACAATAGGACAAGAAGGATTTCAGGCAGGTGGACTTTTATATTATTTATATTTAGGAGTAAAATTAGGTATTTATCCACCATTGATTTTTATGGGTGTAGGTGCAATGACAGACTTTGGTCCATTAATTGCGAACCCTAAAAGTATATTATTAGGTGCTGCCGCTCAGTTTGGAATATTCACTGTATTTATTGGAGCAATTCTTCTTGGATTTACTGGTTCTGAAGCAGCCTCAATAGGTATTATAGGTGGTGCTGACGGTCCTACAGCTATATTTTTAACATCTAAGTTAGCACCTCATTTGTTAGGTCCAATAGCTGTTGCGGCTTATTCTTATATGGCACTTGTACCGATTATTCAGCCGCCAATTATGAGAGCTTTAACTACTAAAGAAGAGCGCAGCGTTGTAATGGAGCAGCTTAGACCTGTATCAAAAAAAGAAAAAATTATATTTCCAATCTTTGTTACAGCATTAGTTTCATTAATACTACCATCAGCAGCACCATTGGTTGGTATGCTTATGTTGGGTAACTTATTAAGGGAATCAGGAGTTACTGAAAGATTATCAAAGACTGCACAAAATGAGTTAATGAATATAGTTACAATATTTTTAGGGGTAACTGTAGGTGCCACAGCTAATGCGGAAACATTTTTAAAGCCACAGACCTTAATGATAATTGGATTGGGTCTTTTAGCATTCAGCTTTGGAACAGCGGCAGGTGTATTGTTAGGAAAAGTTATGTATAAATTGTCAGGCGGAAAAGTAAATCCATTGATCGGTTCAGCAGGAGTATCTGCTGTACCAATGGCAGCTC
>JAEZGU010000189.1 GCA_023416855.1 Bacillota bacterium | reverse complement strand
AAAGCTATCCCCCCTTTACACTGTCTCAGGTAGACCCTGACAAGACCTTTGCACAGGGCTGCTATACATTCAAGGCAGGTATGGAGCTTGCAACGCCTGTATTTGTACTTGATACAAAGCTTGATATATCACCTGCCTATGTGGGTGTTGATGCTCCTGACTGCTTTATTCAGCAGATAGGCGTTATAGGCAATACAGCAGATGCTGCAGCTTATGATGAAGATGAAGTTGATCTGATCTTCAAGACCGATACAACAGAGTATATGCCTTTGGTATTCACAAACTACAGATACTATCGCAGTACTATGTCAACAAATAACAACGCTATTATATACAATCCATACAGAAAAAGCTCTCAGGGAGTATATACAAACGGCAGATACTTTTGGAAACCTAACGCTACAGACAGCACATCAGCGACTTCATCGAACAGAAACAAGTATATGACCTACTGGCGGTCACTGCCTCTCAGGGGTATTATAGGCTGTATCTTTGTAAGATATATCAATTCATGGAACGCTGACAGCCTGATACCTGACAGTGTTTCAAATGCAACTTCCCTATATCAGTATGAACAGAATACTGATGCATGGAAGGCAGAACACCCTATTATATCTGCATGGCTCAGAATATATGTCAGAAGATCAACAGCAGGTCTTTATGATACACCCTCTACAGGTGACAGCTTAGTACCTGACTTTTCATACAGTCTGAAGGCTACACCCTATGCAGGAAGCATCGAAGCTGACAAGGATACTGTCATCTGTCCTGCACAGTGGTCAGGCAATAATCTGAATGTTATGAATTACCTTCCTTTGTTTGGTGATCTGCAGGCGCAGAATAACAGTACAGGCTGTGATCAGTTCGGTACAAATGCAGACGGTGGTCTGACTTCATCGAATTTCGCAACGCTGTTAGGTGCTATAGATTCACAGGGCAGAGCGACCTATAAAAGGGGCGTGAACTATGACGGTACATCAGGTCACAGGATATATGCAAGAACTGTTTGGGTAGAGCTTGCAGGAACTGCTGCAGGCTGTGAACAGCTCAGACGTACCGCTGCCTGCTATGGTATATTCTTTACTGACGGTGAACCTAATGATACAGGCTATGCAAGCATATACGCAGCAGGAAATGATACCTACAGGTGGATAGATGAAAAGATGTGTCTCGGTACCGTAGATGCAGACGGTCTGACACACGGAGACTATACAAGAGGCTTGCAGAATCCAACTAATCCGAATTTTTCATGGAATGATACGACACAAAGTCCATATGACCCTAAAAAACCTAAAGTACCTACAAACACATATTCTACAGCTACGGTATTCAATAACATAGGTGATCTCACTACATTGACAAGACGATATGTACTTAACAGTACAGCTGTTGAACATCTCGGCAGGGAGCTTTGGCAGATCACAGCAGACCTCATAGATGACGGGGGCGGCGGTACAGACTATCAGTACCTGAATGACAAGATACTTGATACCTTCCTGACTAATAATCCTATAGACTGTATAGTCTCACTGCAGCGTTATCCTATGGAAGTACCTAAAGGAAGTACACCTGTCAAGATAAAGCTCGGAAAAGCTGAAACTAATGTATCAGCATATCTCATGGAAAAGGCTGCATATTTCTATCTGTTCAACGGCTCTTTAATAGCTCCGAAATTCGCAGACAGCTTTCTTGATTATGAACCATACACGAAAATGGAATTATATATACCGTTCTGTGGAACTATTCAGCTGAATCCTGCAGATATAATAGACAGAAAGCTGAATGTACAGCTCTGTGTTGACTTCACAACAGGAACGGCTACAGGCTTTGTAATGTCTGATGACTTAGTTATTGAAACAGTCAACGGCAATATTGCAATAGATATACCTGTAACAGGTATACAGGCAGCGACTGTAGCATCACAGCTGAATAACGCTATAGCAAACAAGAGTAATGCCAATAAGCAGGCTATGCAGTCTACTTTAGGAAATGTTTCTATCGGCGGTGTGATCAGAGCTGTGAAAGACCCTGTGAACATGGTGCTGCAGGCTCAGCAGGCAGATATCGCAGAGCAAAGGGCTGACTATGAGCTGAGGCATCAGAACGCACCTGTTCATGTTATCGGTGCTGCATCAGCTGTAGGTGCATGGGCGATAGACCTCAACTGCAGGCTCATCATATACTATCCGACAGGTGATATAATCAGATCAGCAGCTGTCCCTGAATGGAATGATACACAGCTTGCAATGTTCGGTAAAACTACAGGTTTTGCCTGCTGCATTGAATCAGCTATATCTGATATGGGTACAGGTCTTGTAGTCGGTACAGCTCCTGACCTGTCAGGAATGACTACAAATACATCAGGCTATGCTGCAACTGCATCAGAGCTTGATATGATCAGAGCTGCTATAGCTGAAGGTGTTATCGTATAAAAGAAAGTCGCTGCCAAAAGGCAGCGGCTTTTTCAATATTCAGGCAGATTCTTTTCAAAGCTTTCAAAGTCCTTCAGCTTATAGTACATCTCAGAATCACGTATACCATGATCATCTACATACTGTTCTATTATCCTTGCAGCTGCGTGTACAGCGTTCTGCAGCTGCAGCACATAAGCGACTATCTCTGATTCAGAATACCAATTATCACCGATATACATATTATCACCTACTTATAAACATTTATGAGCTGCTGCGCTCCTGTGAGATTCTTCAGAAAGTCTCTGAAGTATTCCCCTGTTTCCATTGATTCAAAATATACATTCCTTGTATATATCAGTCTGCTGAATTGTCTGAAAAGACCCTTTGCAGGCAGAAAATTATACACACGGGGCTGTCTGTAAAGATATGTCTTGTTGATCAGAGTACAGATATACTTTTCATCATCTTCCTGCATCTGAGCTACATATCCGAAAACCTGATTATTTCTTTTCATGAATCTGAATCTCAGAGCTGTTTCAGCAGGCGTTATGATCTTTATGCTGACAAGCTCCGAAGCTTCCTGCAGTGTCTGATACGGCAGCATAGGATAATTGGAAACAGTCCAGTCACCCTTGTATATCATCTTTATACGGTCATTTTCAAATCTGCTGTAAAAGCTTTCTGCAGCTTCCTTCATGACCTGTACTTCATCACAGTACTCAAAAACGATAGTAGGCTCTTTCCTGCTGTTCTTGACTACTGATATCTGTCCTTTTTCACAGCTGTACAGATCAATACCAAAGTTTGTTATCAGTATACAGTTACGTGTAACAGTGTTTCCTACAAGCACCAAAGGACAGTACTGCTGTCTGTTACGTGTGCAGTTAGAATAGAATATCATGGTCTGATAGAATTCATCGGGCAGCTCTTTTTCTCTCGAAAAAATCTCATCGTAGAATACAGCACTGCAGAGACCTTCATCGGCTCCTGTTGAAGCTTCAACAGAATTCAATGCAGAGCATACCATGAACGGCTTGCTGTCCTTTGCTGTGATATCTCCTGATTCATTCCTATGTACCATGAAGAATCTGTTTTGATAATACTGAAAATCGTTATACTTGCCTTTAGAGTAGTTTATCAGATTCTGTCTCTGAGGCTTGCAGAGCGACTGAAGAGCCTTTGGTGAGATGCTTTCTCTGTACCTTCTCAGATATCTGAGTATCTCACCTGAATCACATCTTACCTTCAGAAAGCCTCTGATCAGATCATAGGTCTTGCCGTTTCCTTTACCGCCTGCTATACCAACAACAGGGCAGCCGATCTTTTTAGCGTATTCAAGAACAGGTGCTGCCTTGTAGTGTTTGTCACTCTCAGCAGGCTCGTCCTTGCTTTTCTGCCTGTCTGCACAGTCAGAAGGATATATGCAGTCTGTTCCATATAGTCTGCATTTTTTAGTCCTTTTATTGAAGTTTATGCATTCACTCATTTTTTCTTCACCTTCCTTCTAAGCTCCTGCAGCATCTTCTCAGCTGTTCGCTCGGAAGGCGGCAGCGCTTTTTCTTCCTGTATGAGCTGAGACAGCTTCAGAAACATATCAGCGCCTTTTATTGTAAATTCTATAGGATACAGGGCATGATATGTTCCTATGTCTATTACTTCTGTATTGCCTCTGTAGTCAGTGACTTTTCTCAGACCTATATGTTCATCATTGTATTTGCTTGCAAGCTTCTTAGACCTCATTCTGTTTAAAGTAAAGTCATTCTCAAAAACTTCAAAAGGGTCTTTTCCTGTCTCAGCTATGTACTCTTTGAAAGAGCTTTTGACCATACCTGCAACTGTTGGTTTTAATTTTCCTTCAGCTGTTCTTACTATGTATCGTTTAGCTCCGAGACCCTTGAAGCCTGTATTATCTTCCTGATCTATCTCCCATGTACCAAGATCAAGATAGTTCTCATTGTTTTTGAACAGTCTCCTATTCTTCATGATCTTCATTCTGTTATACTGATGCAGCTCCGCTTCCAATGCTGCTATACGCTCTGCAGGAACTACGTCAGGGTCTGTGATGTAATACAGACTATCAGTATCATACTGCAGTATCAGATCAGGATATGCTGCTATGAAATGCATGATGATCGCTCTTGCGTATGATGTGGTCCAATATGCTATATACGGTGATAACCACATCTTTGCACGTCTTTCATCATATGAAAGCTCTGATGCTGCCTCTCTGATGTCTTTCTCAGATTCACTGTATTTGAATATGCAGTCATATAGTCTCGTGGCTGTCATTCCGTAATAGGAATTTATGGCAGCCTTAGTTTTAGCATATATAGGCGTGTCCTTCTGACCTTCATTTTTCAGCTGCTTTTTGAGCAGATAATCTTCATTCATACAGTCTCTCAGGAATTTAGGCGGTCTTTTCTTCTCAGTAAAATACCATACCCTGTAAAGGCGTATATTCTTAAAGCTGTACAGCTCTGAAAGTGCTTTCAGCTCTGTGTTATTCAATAACAGCAAAGCGTTTTTTCCTTCCCATAGCTTACCGTTTACAGGTATTGCTGACTTTATCCTGCCTATCTCAGGAACTGCTGCAGAGGCTGTGAAATAGTTCATGATCTTATGAACTGACAGTACTGCGTGTTTTGTTTTCGGCAGTATATCAGCCTTGAATAGCATGATCTTAAATTTGTTTCCTATTTTAGGGAAGTTCTCAGGCTTTGTCTCTTTCAGCTCACCTGCAGGAAAATAATGATGATTCATCTGCGCAGGATAATCGGATACGATGTCTGCGCTCTTTGACATCTTTATGAATTTACCTGCATATACAGGAGAAGTGCCTGAAAGACCACCTGCATATGAAAACCTTCTCTGCATCACATAGTCTGCCTCTTTGGAAGGCATTAAGGGCGTGTTGCTTCTTTCTTCATAGTATCTGTTGTTTATCCTGTTCTTGCATTTCTGCCTCAGTATACCTGTAGATGTCATCGGAATTTTCAGCTTCTGATCTGTGAATTCTTTGAAAGCGACCTCTGAAAGCTCATCGAGTATAGCAACATCATTTTTCATGTATTCATATTCACTATGTTCATGACCTTCATCAGGAACTGTCTTGATAGGCGTTGAAGGCGTTCTGATAAGATCATAGTCAAGATCGCCTGTCAGCTTCTGCGTTTTGGTGTTATTCTTTGCTATGTCTGCAAGGCTGCTGCCAAACAGTCCTATACATTCCCTGAATTCGATGCACTCATTCAGTGTTATTTTCAGAGGGTCTCTTTCTGTTTTAGCAAAAACATCTGATATACCTACTTCTGCAAGCTGCCTCTTGAAAAAAGCGTATTCATGCGCTAAATTTGCGACCCATATTATCAGTACAGGCTGCTTTGCACTGCTGCTGTGTTTTTTAAAACTCTGTACCTCAGAGCAGAGCTGCTGAAGAAAAGGTGTGAGCAGCTGCAGGTCTCTGAAATATATGTACTGTCCGTTTATCATGATCTGCACATGATAGACAAATGCAAATAAAGGCTTGCCTTTTTCATCTGTTATAGTTGTTGATTCTGTATCATAGCCTGCACCACATCTCAGATAGTATTCACATTGCTTGCTGTCTCTTTCTCTGTTTCTGCATATCTTTACGCCTCTCAGAGCATTCCTGCAG
>JAEZGU010000128.1 GCA_023416855.1 Bacillota bacterium | reverse complement strand
GCATTAATGTCAAGACCAAAAATTCTTCTCTTAGATGAGCCATCCATGGGTTTGGCTCCATTATTGGTAAAGGAAATATTTGAAATAATTAAAAATATTAATTCTAATGGTACAACTATATTATTAGTTGAACAAAATTCGAAAATGGCTTTATCTATAGCTAACAGAGCATATGTTATTGAAACTGGTTCAATTGTAATGAACGGTACAGGAGAAGAATTAGCTAATAGCGATGAAATTAAAAAAGCATATCTAGGTGGTGAGTAGAATGTATGTAAAAAACAGGATGACTAAAAATCCAATCACAATAACTTCTAATGAGCCAATTACAGACGCAGTAGCACTTATGAGAGAAAAAAATCTTAAAAGAGTTCCTGTAGTTGATGGTGATAAGGTAGTAGGCATATTGACACAAAGTGATATTCAAAAGGTATCACCAACTAAGGCAACTTCTCTAAGCGTTTTTGAAATTAATTATATTTTATCAAAAACAACAGTTAAGGACGCTATGACAAAGAAACCAATAATTATTGAAGCGGATAACCTTTTAGAAGAAGCTGCTGTCATCATGAGACAAAATAGAATAGGAACACTACCGGTAGTTGAAAATGGTAAATTGGTGGGGATAATTACTGAAAGTGATATATTTGATGCATTTATTGATTTATTAGGCTTTAAGGATTTAGGAAGCCGTATTACAGTAGAAGCAAAGGATGTTCCTGGGGCATTGGCTGAAATTGCAGAAATATTTAAATTTTTAAATGTGAACATTACACATATTGCAGCATTTAGGGGTGAAGGAAAAAGTGATGTTGTGATAAGATCAGAGGCTGTTGAAACAGCAGACTTAGAGAAAAAGCTTGTTGAACAGGGATATAAAATAAAGCATGTGCTTAAAAATGATAAATAAAAAATGAAAATTCATCTGAATTTTCATTTTTTATTTTAAGATTACATATTTTCAAGCAAAGTTTTTAAACCTATACCTTTTTCATACTTGTATCCTAATTTTATTAGTGTTCTTTCTATTGCAGCAATAGATGAATATACTGTGTGTTCATCTATGTTTCCCATATGACCTAATCTGAATGCCTTACCTGCATAAGATGCTAGAGCTCCGGCAACCATAACTCCTTCTTCAGCCATTAAACTTCTAAACTCAGCATCATTAATTCCTTCAGGATATAAAATAACAGAAAGAGTAGAGCATCTATTATTTTCATTAGCTAAAATCTTAAAGCCCATTGCTTCAAGAGCCTTATTAATTGTATCTGATACTTTAGCATGTCTATCATATCTTGCTTCAACGCCTTCTTCATTTATTAGCCTTACTGATTCTTTTAAAGCCCAAATCAAATTAACAGCAGGAGTTGCAAAATACTTTGAAGGGTCATTCATTATTGGAATCCATTTTTCAAAGTCTATATAATACTCGGGAATTGTTCCTAAAGACTTTCTTCTTTCAAGAGCTTTTTTGCCCGCCCATAATATTAATAGTCCTGGTGCTACACCAAATGCTTTTTGTGAGCCTGTAAATAAAATGTCTATTCCATAATCATCAACATATTCTCTTTCAGCTGCTGTTGCAGCAACACCGTCAACTATGTATATTGTATCAGGAAAATTCTTCATAACCTTGCCTATTTTTTCAATTGGAGCAACTGCGCCTGTTGCAGTGTCAACATGTGATACTGTTACAGCAGCATAGTGCTTTTCATTTAATTTATTCTCTATTTCTTCAGGTGAAACAACTTCACCCCAAGGAGCTTGTAATAAATCAACATTTAATCCTTTTCTACCGCATATATCTATGAATCTGTCTCCAAAAAATCCGTTTGATACAATTAAAATATTGTCTCCTCTTTTTGTTACGTTAGAAACAGCCATTTCCATTGCCAAAGTGCCTGAGCCGGCAACAACGAAGCATTCTCCGTCAACTTTTAATAAATTTTTCAAGTCAATAACTAACTCTTTAAAATCTTTTACAAAAGCAGGATCACCAAATGCAACAGTTTCTCTACCCATTTGATCAGTAATCGTTCTCACTGTTGGTGTAGGACCAGGTATCATTACTAATTTTTTGTTTTTCATAATATACTCCTTTTAATTTCATTATGTGAAATTTGATTTTAATAAAAGTATAATATAAATATTGTACTATGTCAATAATAAAAATGCAACAATGAACGGAAAAAGTATAAACAGAAGGAAGATGGCGATAGGACCTACACAAATTAGACAAAATATTGGCACTTGAGCTACAATTTGATAATTATTGCAATTCAATTTGTATTTTAGTATAATATAATAATTATATCTTATAAGTTTTTAACGAACCTTGATTATCTAAATAATCCAAATTTATAAGATGAATTGGTGCTTTTACTTGAAAATCTGTCAAGACTTGTATAAATAGTTCTTAAACCGAATAGTAAATATTAAAGACCTTTTTGATGAAATTGTTATATCGAAGGTTTTTTTATTATAATATATACATTGTTATTATGCATATAGAAAAAATTATTAAAACATAATTTTGTTGGAGGTATATGGTGAAAAGAGAAAAAATATGCTTCATAAGTCATAACATTAATAC
>JAEZGU010000115.1 GCA_023416855.1 Bacillota bacterium | reverse complement strand
ATCCAGAGCATCATACCCATAAGAAACCAGTAGTTTTGCTGCTTCTATACCTTCAGGGATATCTCTTCCCTTTTCTTCAAACTCTTCCCCCGGCAATGCCCCTTCACGCCAATCCTTAATAAAGCTTTTGGGACTGTATCTTAAGGTAACCGGAAAGTCATTTCCACATCTACGCTTGATTTCTTCAACAATTTCCCTTGCAAATCTCAACCTGTTTTCGAGACATCCACCATATTCGTCAGTACGCTGGTTGAAAAAAGAAATTGCAAACTGATCGATTAGATACCCTTCGTGAACAGCGTGAATCTGAACGCCGTCAAAGCCTGCACGCTTTGCATTATAGGCTCCGTCTCCGAATTTCTTAATTATTGTCCTGATTTCTTCAACGGTCAATTCACGACAAGTTTTATCCAACCACCTATGTTTAATTGGCGAAGGTGCAACAGGAGGATATTCTCCCAGATTGGTAGGAATAGTCACTCTTCCGAAGCCCCCGCTTAGCTGCAGGAAGATCTTTGAATCATAAGCATGAATACGTTCGTTCATCTCCCTGGCGGTACGAGTAAAATGTACCGGATTGTGAGTAGAACAAGGGACGTTGGGCATTCCATGCTCTTCAATCTCATTATCAACAAAAGTAACTCCTGTAATAATTAATCCAGTCCCGCCTCTTGCGCGTGCAGTATAGTAATCTATCCCGCGTTGATTAAAACCGCCTTCGGCATCGGCTAACCCCAGAGGTCCCATAGGGGCCATGGCAAACCGGTTTTTTATCTCTACCGAACCAATCTTTATTGTTTCGAATAACTTTTCATATCCTTTTTTCATACTTTTCCTCCACATCTGTTTAAGTTATAAAAATTAATTTAAAATATAGTGTTATAAATGTAACTTCATAATTCTATTAAAGCAGTTTCATAGTTCTATTAAAGCAATATAATATAATATTTTTAACATTATTTCATGTGAGAAAATTAATTAAATATCTTATATGTCTTTGGACATATCTTCCAAAATCATTGCAATGAGTAAACCCAATTGTGAACCGAATATCCATATTGCCCAAGAGCAATTAAAACTCCTGACACAAGATAGGCTAGGCAAAATGTCAGCACTGTAAAAAGTACTACGATTTTTCTGTTCATGACGATCTCTTCACCCCAAGTTTTGAAGTTTACATTTGTTTATCTACGTTAGCCATACTTCTGCTGGTTGACTTTTTAATCAATAACAATAAGGATATACTAATAATTGTATATCCGACAATTGCAATAATTGATGCTTCAATTCCAAATCCCGCTCCGGTTACCAGATAGTTTTTCGTTGGAAGGATAATAGAAAATATCGCTTTAGCGGAAATGTCTTTTCCAAAGTAAATATGCAATATATCCCCACACATTATGAAGTTCCAGATGGTGTGAATCAAAACACTTCCCCAAATGGAATTATTTCTATAAGCAATAAGAGAAAACATGATACCCACTAAAGTACCGCTACAAATTAAAAGAAGTAAGCTGACAAGATTGAATACTTCCATTGAAGGGATATGTGCTAAACTAAAAATAAAAGATGGCAAAATTATAGCTATGTATTTATTCCATCTAATTTCCAATAACTTCATAATATAGCCCCGGAAAAGTATTTCTTCCAAGATGCCTGCTTTTAATGCCTTAAATAATGCAATAATTACAATACTGCTCATTACATCATTGGTCAAATTATGATTTATAAATGGTTTTCCCAAAATAATAAATCCACCTATCACAAAAGTCGTAAGCAAAAGAGCATATAAAACATCAATGAGCCTTACATGTAGTCTGCCTATTCTGAAATCTTCCATATTAGAATGTAAAACCTTGTGTGTGTAAAAACGAAAGATAAGATATGTTACAATAATGCACGCAGTTATACGCGTTAAACCATACATCCAATCAAATGGTAATTCAACATAACTAAAGATAATATCAAAAGGTAATGAACTTAAAAAATCCCCTGCAAACATAATTACAAGTAAAACAACTATATGCATCAAAGTTTTTAGTTTCGATAAATTATTATTATGTAAACTCATTAGTATGAGCCCCCTTAAATTGTATTACAAAATATATGGAAAATTATAACAACATTTTCTTATATATTATTTATTCTAAATATTATAGCGTCGCCCTCTAAAATTCCTCCATACTGCCGAAATATATATTCAATTAAGTTTTTTGCAGCTTTACGTTTATCCGACAATGAACATACAGGATTTAAAAGTATCTCGATATGTTTATAGCCTTCATAACATTGGGATTTTAAATAATTAATCGTTTTCTTTCTCGTTTGAAACCATAGGTGATTGATTTCGGTTAGCATGGGGATTGCGCTTGTAATTAATAACGAGACGAGATAACCAAACACAATATTATCTTCAGTATCCAGTAAATCTAGATATATTTCCGTTAAGTCCGACCGTCTTTTTATTCTGTATCCTTCTTCTTCCCACCTTGCGTTTACGGGCGGTCCCTCTTCAAGAATTCTTTTTGCTTGGGCAATCAATTGTTCAGTTATTGAAATTTTATCAAACAAGACAATTCCGTCCACTAACGCAAATAGAATAGGTATCTCCTTTGCTTCAAAACATTTCTTTTGTAAATATTCCAAAGACTCTTCAACCAATTCCACAGTAATTCCGTTTCGTACCATATGTCTTTTTTGGAGGTGATTTTCGCTGACTATCGCCAATAGGTCTATATCGCTATTAGCACTTTCCTCGTGCCTTGAAACCGAGCCGTATAGTACTAATGCCAAAACATTATTATCTTGGAATAATTCTTGAGCTATTTCTTTTACTAATTCCTGATGATTTATCATTCTATCCCCCGTATTGCCAGAATTTTGTATTTTTGCATTTCTAATCTTAAGTTCATAATATTAAACAATTCTGCTGTAAATGGAAATCTGCTACATCTATGTTACAGTTGGAATTATATGGAGTCAATAGTGTTATGTTATCATAAGTACCACACTATTTAGTTCTCTATGTCTCAAATCCTTCCTATAAATAACAAAAACCAGGTACATTTGTACCCGGCTTTTCAACCTTATCCTCTATGTAAATTTATTTTTGGGAATAAAATTCTCCCATCTATGTAAAATTATTTTCCCTGATATTTTGCCTTTGTTGCTTCTCCGCCGCGAATATGCCTTTCTGCCTTATTTTCCTCGAGTATCATTCTCACATCGTTCATAAGTGTAGGATTTATTTTCTCTAGTCTTTCAGTTACATCTTTGTGGACTGTGCTCTTGCTGATACCGAACTTCTTAGCAGCGTAT
>JAEZGU010000113.1 GCA_023416855.1 Bacillota bacterium | reverse complement strand
CTATTAATTAGTTTTGAAAATTCAGCTCGTGTTATAGTTCTGTCAGGCTTAAATGTACCGTCATCGTATCCTGATACAAAACCAAGAGTTACGGCATCTTCAATCCAATTTTTAGCCCAATGACCATCTATATCTGAAAATTTAATTTGAGCTTTAGTTGTCTTTATTTCTGATTCAATAGGAATGTTTTTCTCATTGTCTAATTCTTCAACTGTTGCAGGTTCATCAATTATTGAATCTAATACTCCTGCATATGCTATTGAATTTATTGTTAAACTTATACACAATCCTAATACTGCTACTTTTTTTAATATCATACGTCCTCCTTTTTTGCCTATAGAGACATACTACCACTTTATTAGACAGAAATATTCACTAAAATGTTCCCATTTCTTAAATCTAATTATATGTTATTTTAATAGAAGAAGTAAATAGGTAATATAAACTAATTCCCATTAGACATATGTATTGACTTGCAAGTTAATGATAATCTATAATAATATAAATGATATAAAAAGGTAGTATAATGGACGAATATTTTATGAATGAAGCTTTAAAAGAAGCATATAAAGCTTATGAAATTAATGAGGTGCCTATTGGAGCTGTTATAGTAAAAGATAATAAGGTCATAGGGAGAGGTTATAATCAAAAGGAAACTCTAAAGGATGCTACACTACATGCAGAAATTTTAGCCATAAAGGAGGCATGTAAGAATTTAGGGGGGTGGAGATTGCCTAATTGTACTATGTATGTGACACTAGAGCCATGTTCTATGTGCGCAGGTGCTTTGGTTAATGCAAGAATTGAAAGATTAGTTATAGGAACAAAAGATTATAAAACAGGAGCATGTGGGACAGTAATAAATATTGTTCAAACAGAAGAATTTAACCATCAAGTGGAAGTGAAATTTGATATACTACAAGAAGATTGCGCAAATATATTAAAGGATTTTTTTATAGAATTAAGAAATAAAAAAAGAGGAGTTTAGCATGGAAAGGTATCCAATTCTTGAAGTTGACTTAAAAAAGATGTACTCAAATACAAAAATAGTTACAGACATATGTAATAAAAATGGAATCCAAGTAGCAGGAATTATTAAAGGCTTTGGAGGAATTGAAGAAGCAGCAGAAGCTATGGCGGAGGGTGGTTGTACACAAATTGGGAGCTCACGAATAGAGCAACTTAGAGCCTTAAAGGAAAGAAATATTGATATACCTTTATTGCTTGTTAGAATTCCTATGTTCTGTGAATTAGAAGATGTTGTTAAATACAGTGATATGTGTTTAATTTCCGAAAAGGAAACATTGATCAAGTTAAACTATGAAGCAGAAAAACAAAAGAAGAAATACGGTGTTATTATAATGTACGACTTAGGTGATCTAAGGGAAGGAGTATTTCACAGAGACGAACTAATAGAGCTTTCTCGATTTGTTGAGAATCAACTTAGTAATCTTGTTCTTGAAGGTATAGGTTCAAATTTAAACTGCTATGGTTCCATAGCACCTACAAATAAGAATTTAACAGAATTATCAGAAGCAGCTGAAGAAATAGAAAAAGCTATTGACAGAAAATTACATATAGTATCTGGTGGAGGGACGACAACATTGCCTTTGTTGATCAGAGGTGGAGTTCCAGATAAAATTAATCATTTACGCATAGGAGAAGGAATTAATAACACACAAGATTTACCTTTGTATTGGGACACAGATATATCAGGGCTTGAAAAGGATACATTCGTATTAAAGGCTCAAATAATAGAGATTAACGAAAAACCAACATACCCAATAGGCGAGTTTAAGGTTAATGCATTTGGAGAGTACGGACATTATGAAGACAGAGGTATTAGAAAAAGAGCATTAATAGCTTTAGGAAATCAGGATGTTGGTGATTCATCAAAATTGGTACCGAAAGATAAGAATATGATTGTTTTAGGAGCAAGCAGTGACCATACAATTTTAGATATTCATGATTGTGAAAAGGAATATAAGCTTGGAGATATAGTTGAATTTAATGTTTTATATCAAGCTATGCTTTTTACTTCATTGTCACAATATATTAATAAAAAAATAATTAATACGAAAGTTATAGGAGGATTAAAATGCCAATAGTACATATTGATATGTTAAAAGGAAGAACATTAGAGCAAAAAAGAGCTTTAGCTAAAAAAGTAACTGAAGCTATATCTGAAACAGCAAATTGCCCTAAGGAAGCAGTAAAAATAATAATAAATGAGATGGAGTTTGAAAACTTTTCACAGGCAGGGGTTTTAAAGTGTGACGAATAATTGGAGGTTTTAAATGAAGTTAATATCTTGGAATGTCAATGGATTAAGAGCGTGTGTTAATAAAGGATTTATGGATATATTTAAAGAAATAAATGCAGATATATTTTGTATACAGGAAACTAAGCTGCAGGAAGGTCAAATTGAATTAAACTTAGAAGGATATTATGATTATTGGAATTATGCAGAGAAAAAAGGTTATTCAGGAACAGCTGTTTTTACAAAGCATAAGCCGTTGACTTATTCTTATGGAATGGGTATAGAAGAGCATGATAAAGAGGGTAGAGTAATAACCTTAGAATTTGAAGATTTTTACTTAGTAAATGTATATACTCCAAACTCCAAAAGGGAGCTTGAACGTTTAAGTTACAGAATGGTTTGGGAAGATGATTTTAGAAAATATCTAAAAAAATTAGAAGAAAACAAGCCTGTTATTATGTGTGGAGATTTAAATGTAGCACATAAAGAGATAGATTTAAAAAATCCTAAAACCAACAGAAAAAGTGCAGGTTTTACAGACGAAGAAAGAGATAAAATGACAGAGCTTATTTCATCAGGATTTATAGATACATTCAGATATTTTTATCCGGATAAAGAAGAGGCATATTCATGGTGGTCAAATTTTGCAAAAGCAAGAGAAAGAAACGTAGGTTGGAGAATTGATTATTTTGTTACATCAAAATCATTAAAGGATAAGATGGAGGATGCCTTCATTTGTCCGGAAATTTACGGTAGTGACCATTGTCCTGTAGGTTTATTGCTAAAACAATAATTACAAACAATTAAATGAAATTGAATCATTATTATATGACTATATACGAAAGTTATTTAAAAATAATTCTTGCTTATTCCATTATTTGTTGTTATAATATGCTTACAAAAGAAAACTTAATATGAACGCATCAATATAATGTGGATAATATGGATCCAAAGTTTCTACCAAACAACCGTAAATTGTTTGACTATTGATAGTATTTCATTTTGTTATAATGGTGCGTGTAGATTGTCTATACGCATTTTTTTATTGGGGTGTTCGTATTAACTTATAACTAATATAAAACAAGGAGAAAAAAATGAAAAAATTAATTATTATTATTTTATCGCTAATATTAGTATTTACAATGTCAGCTTGTTCGCCACAAGCAGAAACACCTCAAGCACCGGGTAACAATGATAACAAGGATTTCAAGGTTGGAGTTATCCATATAGGAAATCCTGCAGATGGTTCAGGTTATACTTACGCTCATGACCAAGGAATAGTAGAAATGCAAAAAGCACTTGGTTTATCTGACAGTCAAATTATAAGAAAAAATAATGTTAATGATACAGACCCAACAGCAACTGAAACAGCAATTCTTGAATGTATAGAAGAAGGCGCAGACATTATATTTGGTACAAGCTGGGGTTATATGGATACATTGGAGGCACTTGCAGCTGAATATCCTGATGTAATATTCTCTCATGGTTCAGGTTATAAAAGCAATGATTCTAACTTCAACAACTATTTTGGAAGAATTTATCAAGCAAGATATTTAACAGGTATTGCTGCAGGTTTAAAAACTGAAACAAATTTAGTTGGATATGTTGCAGCGATGGGACAAGATAATTCAGAAGTTACGGGTGGTCTTAATGCATTTGCAATGGGAGTATATTCTGTAAATCCTGATGCAAAAGTATATGTAAAGGTTACAAACAGCTGGTATTCACCTGAAGAAGAAACCAATGCAGCAAAAGCGTTATTAGCTGAAGGAGTTGACGTTATAGCACAACACTGTGATACACCTAATCCACAGTTAGAAGCAGAAAAGGCAGGTAAATTTGGTATTGGTTATAACTCAGATATGTCTAAAGA
>JAEZGU010000335.1 GCA_023416855.1 Bacillota bacterium | reverse complement strand
TAGATTCCTTAAAGGAAACAGTGGACATTATGGAAGCCTATAGGGCGTATCAAGCAAATATTACTGCATTAAATACAATGAAACAAATGGCAGTTAAAGCACTGGAAATCGGGAGGTAATTAATGTTTATAGATCCAATAAGACCTATTATAGGCATAAATGATATAAGTGACATAAAAAAAACATCAAATTCTAAAGAAGAAAACAATTTGTCATTTAAGTCAATTTTTGAAGATGCACTTAACAATTATGTTGATGCTGAAGCACAGGTTGATGAAGATATTTATAAGCTTTCTGTAGGGGAAAGTGACGATTTACATAATTTAATGATTAATACTAAAAAAGCGGAATTGTCCTTGGAATTAGTTATACAACTTAGAAACAAGGCATTAGATGCTTATAATGAAATAATGCGCATGGGTATTTAAAACTCACTTGCATAATCTTAGGAGCTATAGATGGCAGAGCAATTTAGGAATATTTGGAGAAGCGTAAAAGAGTTTTGGGAAAATCAAAGTAGTAAGAGAAAGAAGATAATAATTGGGGGATTAGTTTCACTATTTTTAGCCGCAATAATTATAACTTTTTTATTAAATAAAAAGGAATATGTTGTACTTTTTAATAACATTGATAAGGAAGAATCTACTGAAGTAATGCAAGTGCTTCAAGAAAACAAGGTAGATTATAAATATGAAAAAGATGGTACTATACTTATTCCGATGGAACAAGAAAGCAAATTAAGAATGCAATTAGCCCAATCCGGTCATCCAAGAACAGGCACTAATTACGACGTATTTACTCAAAATATTGATTTTATGACTACGGATTATGAAAAAAGAAAATACGAAATTTTTCAATTACAAGAAAGATTGCAGGATTCTATAGAAACAATAGAAGGTGTTGAAAGTGCTATTGTAACAATTAATGTTCCTGAAAATAAGAATTTTGCATGGGAAACAAACAAAGAGGAATCATCCGCATCGGTAAAAATAAATCTTGCTAAAAACTATGCTTTATCAAATTCTCAAACAAAAGGAATAATGCAGTTAGTTGTAAAAAGCGTTGAAGGCTTGAGAGAAGAAAATGTTGCAATTTTAGACACTGCAGGTAATAGCCTAATAGTTAGTGATGAGATGCAGCAAACAGATAAAATTAAGCTGAAATTACAATTAGAAAAAGAATTTGAAAAAGAAATTATTAATGATGTAAGTGAATTTTTAGCTAAAATATACGGACCTGAAAATATAAAGGTTTCAGCAAAAAGTAAAATAAACTTTGATAAAAAGCTAAGTGAATTATTACAATACATACCTGATGAAGAGACAAAGACAGGCGTACCAAGTGACACTAAAAATGAAAGAGAAATAACAGGACCTGGAGAGACTGTTGGAGGAATTGCAGGAACTGAAACAAATGCTGAAGTACCCATTTATCCGGGCGTGATAATAGAAGGGGACAACATATATTTTAAGGATTCAAATTCAATTAACTATTTAGTAAGCCAGTTGAAAGAACAAATTGAGCATAATCCTGGTAATGTAGAAAGCTTGACTGTTGCAGCAGTAATTAACAGAGCAAGTATGAGGGATGAAGAGCTTCAGGAAATAAAAGAACTTATAGCTTTTGCTGTTGGGATGAGTACAGATAATGTTGCTGTACACAATATGATATTCTATGATCCTGACGAACCAACTGTACCTGTTGTAACACCGGAACCAGGTATTATTGCAGGATTAGAATTAAGAGATATTTTGATTTATGGCGGTATAGCATTAGCTGTGTTAGCAATATTGTCATTAATACTTACTATAATATTGAAGAAGAGAAAGAAGAAAAAAGAAGCAGAATTAAGTGCTGCTAATGGAGAAGCTGCGGCTACAGAATTTACTTGGACGGATATACAAGATGAAATAAAAATTCAAGAAACACAAGAGCAGGTAATCAAAAAGCAGCTTAAGGATTTCACATCTGCAAATCCTGAGATTGTAGCACAACTTATCAGAACATGGATAAAGGGAGATGATGATTAATATGGCAGAAACTAAGTTAACAAGCAAGCAAAAAGCTGCAGCAATTATTATATCCCTTGGTGCTGATGATGCATCAAAAATATATAAGTTCCTGAAAGAAGATGAGATAGAGCAACTTACTTATGAGATATCAAGATTGCAGCATTTAAGCCCACAGATTGTGGAAGAAAACTTAAAGGATTTTTACGATTTGTGTTTAACTCAAAAAGTAATTACTGAAGGTGGATTTGAATATGCAAGAAATGTTCTTGAAAAGGCTTTTGGTGCTCAAACAGCTGCAAGCTTATTGGAAAGAGTAACAAAGACATTAAGAACAAAGAGCTTTGAATTTATTAGGAAGGCAGATTATAAAAATCTATTGACTATAATTCAAAATGAGCATCCACAGACAATTGCATTAATATTGTCATATGCAAGAGCTGACCAAGCCTCAGCAGTTATTTCAGAGCTGCCTAAGGAAAAAAGAATTAACGTAGTAGAAAGAATTGCAAAAATGGATCGTACATCTCCTGAAATAATCAGATACGTTGAAGAGGAATTAGAAAAAAAATTCAATTCTATTATATCTGTAGATTTTACAGAGATTGGCGGAGTAAACTATGTTGCTGATGTAATGAATAACATGGATAGAGGCAATGAAAAATATATATTTGATGAGCTTAATAAGAAAGATGCGAAGCTTGCTGATGAAATAAGAATGAGAATGTTTGTATTTGAAGACATTATTACTATGGATTCAATGAGCATTCAAAGATTTCTTCGTGAAGTTGACAGCAAAGATTTGGTATATGCTATTAAAGGATCAAATAAAGAAGTTGCAGATATATTATTCAACAATATGTCAACAAAAATGGGTGATACTCTTAGATCTGAATTGGAATATACTCATAATTTAAGATTAAGAGATGTAGAAGAAGCTCAACAAAGAATTGTTTCTGTAATTAGACGTTTAGAAGAAGAGGGCGAGCTAATTATAGCTAAAGGCGGAAAGGATGATATTATTGTCTAATATAGTAAAAGCTGAATATGTAGTATTCGATAATAGTAAAAAAATTATTAAGAATATTGAAGAACATAAAGAGGCTCAGACATTAAGTACTCCAAAAGAAGACTTATATGACATATACAACCAAAGAGAGATTATTTTAAAAGAAGCGCAAGATGAAGCATTAAAAATTATTAATACTGCCAAGAGAAATGCTCAATCTGAAATAGCTGAAAGTAAAAAAAGAGGCTATGAAGAAGGCTACAATGCAGGAATAGAAATAGGTAAAAATAAAGGCTATACAGAAGGTTATGAAATAGGAACTGTTCAAGCTAAAGAAGATGTAAATGAACAAAATGAATCCAAATTATCAGAATTAAGAGAAATGATAACAAAAATAGAGAATATTAAAGAAGAAATAATCTCTAAATATGAAAATGATTTAACGGATTTAGCATTTGATATAGCAGAAAAAATTATTAAACAAAAAATAAATGACAACAGCAACGTTGTTATAGCTTTAATTAAGAATGTCATAAAGGATTATAGAAATGTTGAGTGGATAAAAGTATATATTTCTCCTAAGGATGACGTATTATCAATACAGGCAGATAAAAATTTAGTTAGCGAATTAAATAAAATATCTAATGATGTAGTAATTGAAACTTCGGAAGGTTTAGAAGAAGGCAGTGCTATAATAGAAACGCCTGATGGTATAGTCGATACAAGTGTTACTACACAACTAAAAAATCTTAAGGAAATGGTGTTAAATAAAAATGCAATTTAGCCAAAAAATTAAAGATTTTCAGGAAGCACTTGCAAAAGAAGACTTCTGTACCCATATAGGAAAAGTAAAAAAAATATCCGGTATGATGATTGAAGCAACCGGAAAGAAGTATAAAATAGGTGAAGTTTGTGAAATATCCACTGATACATTAGGTAAGACAGTAAGAGCTGAAGTGGTTGGCTTTAATGATGGAAAAGTATTGCTCATGCCATATGAGGATATAAAAGGTATAGGATTGGGTAATACGGTTAAATCAACAAAGCATAAATTAAAAATTCCGGTTGGGGATTTCCTAATTGGAAGAATAGTTGATGCAACAGGACAACCAATAGATGATGGTGAAGAGTTTGTGTGCAATGAATATTGTTATGTAGATAATGAGTATATAAATCCTTTGTCAAGACCAAGAATTGATTCAAGCTTAAGTTTTGGAATAAAAGCCATAGATGGATTGTTAACCATAGGTAAAGGTCAACGTATGGGAATATTTGCAGGCAGTGGTGTAGGTAAAAGTACGCTGCTTGGTATGGTAGCAAAAAATGTAAAAGCAGATATAAACGTTATAGCTCTTGTAGGTGAAAGAGGAAGAGAAGTTAGAGAATTTATTGATAAGGATTTAGGTGAAGAAGGGCTAAAAAGATCAATATTAGTAGTAGCTACATCGGATCAACCGGCCATGCTAAGAGTTAAGTGTTCTCTTGTAGCAACAAGTATAGCTGAATACTTTAAAGACAAAGGTATGGATGTATTACTGATGATGGATTCATTAACTCGATTTGCAATGGCACAAAGAGAAATAGGGCTTGCTACGGGAGAACCACCTGTATCAAGAGGATATACACCTTCCATATATGCTGAATTGCCTAAGCTTTTAGAATGATGCGGTAATTTTAACAAAGGCTCGATTACTGGCATATATACGGTTCTGGTTGAAGGTGATGATACAAATGAGCCGATTTCAGATACCGTAAGAGGTATATTGGACGGACATATTGTTTTAACAAGAAAATTAGCAAACGCAAACCATTACCCAGCAATAGATGTAAATGCCAGTATATCAAGGTTAATGATTGATATTGCAACAAATGAACATAATGAACAAGCTAAGAAGTTAAGAGAAATTTTATCAATATATTACTCTAATTATGATTTAATTTCTATCGGAGCTTATAAAAAAGGAACAAACTTAAAATTAGATGAAGCAATAAGTAAAATAGATAAAGTTAATAGCTTCTTAACACAAGGAGTAAGCGAAAAATACTCTTTTGATGAAATACTTAACTTGATGGAAGAAATATAGATGTTATTATACTATACGAAGTTGCATTATGAAAAAATGGGGTAAAAGATGAAAAAGTTTAGTTTTTCACTTCAAAAAGTTTTAGAAATAAGGGAACAAATTTTAGACAATCTTAAGATAGAGCTAAGTAATTTGAATCGTGAGCATGATAACATTGAACAGCAAATTTTAGACTTGAAAATGCAATTCAAATTAGTAAATAGTGAATTTGTTGAAAAATCAGCTGTTTCAATATCAGTTGGTGAGATGACTTATTATAAAATGTACATGAGTAATATTTTAAAGCAACAAGAAAAGAAAGAAGAAGAGAAAAATATTATTTTAAAAAAAATAGAAGCAAAAAGACAGGAAATTATTAATGCAAAAATGGAAATTTCAAGCCTTGAAAAGCTTAAAGAAAATGAATTAGAAAAATATAACCATGCATTAATGAAAAGTGAAGAAATATTTATAGAAGAATTTGTTTCTAATAAAAGCATGACAGATAAATATGCAGTTTAGTATATATATAAATATTGAAAGGGGGTGAAAAAATGAATGTAAATATGAATTCAAACAATATGATAATGAATCAGTTAAATCAGGTACAGAACAGCAACTTAATTGTAAACAAGCAACCTTCAGTAGTGGACAATAATACATTTTTAAATTTGCTTACTATGATGGCTGATAAGAATGTTACTAATGTTCCTATAACTACAGACAGTACTGATACCAATAATAGTGTTATGCAACTTTTAGCAGGTAGCGATGGTATTAATAATTACTTAGATTTGTTAGATACAAATAACATAAGTCAAGTAAATACCAACATAGAAGATTTTATGGCTGAAAGTGATGATAACAAAAAATTAGAGGTTGATAAGCTGATAGAAGGTGCGTATATGCAACAAGCATATTTGAACTTTATAGCACCTGATATAGCAGGAATACAAGTAGGTCAGGATAAAACAACTGAATTAGTGAATGGAAGTTTTGAGACGTACAAGCCATTATTGAATTACGATAAAATTCCAAGTACAAATCAAGTTTTACCTGAAAGTAATTTAAATGTTAAGAATGGCGAAGTGAAAACCGAAAAACCTGTTTTAAGCCCTCAAGCAGAAAAATTAATTTCAGATATTGAAAGCAAAAGAGAAAAGTTAATAAATGATATTAATTCAAATGTTGAAATATTGATGGGTAATAAAACAATAAACTCAGATCAAAACAAAATTATTCAGTTAAGTGATGAATCAACGCAAATTAAATCTCAAGTGCTTAATCAGGTAAGCGATAAAATTGTTGTAATGACTGAAGAAAGCTTAGAAGAAGGCAATATTGTAAAGCAAGTAACAATGGAGCTTAATCCAAAAGAGCTTGGAAAAGTAGACATTAAGATGACTATAGTAAATGGAAAAATTACTGTAGAAGTAAAAGCACTAAATGAAGAGACACAAAAAATGATAGCTTCAAATGCAGATGAGCTTTTAAACATTTTAACTAAAACATCAGAAAAGGTTAGTATTATTGTTAAGTCAAATGACTCAAGTTATGAAAATCAACTGTTAAATAACCATGATAAAGAAATTCATAACAATGGAGAAAACTATCAAGAGGATCAAAATCTTGACCAGGACAACAAAAAAAGAAATTACTATTATTATGACGAAGACAATAAAAACAGTGATGATGACGGCAAATTTTCAGAGCTTATTAATTTAAGAAGTATAAAATTAGATTTGTAAAGGAGGGCATTTCATGGAAATAAAGGCATATAACCAAAGTTACCCGGTTTATAACGACAACCTTAATGTACAAAAAGAAGATGGAACATTAAATATGCAGGATTTTTTAAACCTGCTGGTAGCTCAAATGACAAATCAAGATGCAATGAATCCAATGGACAATACAGAATTTATTTCTCAAATGGCCCAATTTTCATCATTGCAAGCAATGTCAGATTTAACAAAGATTTCTATACAGGGACAAGCAACATCTCTTATAGGAAAAAATGTTGTTGTAGCTGAATACGACAGTAAGGGACAATTGATTGTTGACGAGGGTATTGTTCAAAGAGTTACAATATATGGCAGTGAAGCTAAGTTGTTTGTAAACGACAAAGAATATAAATACTCAAATGTAATGGAAATTAAGGCAATTCAGAAGGAAGAAACAGCAGAAGAAGATCCTGTTTTGGAAACACTGAAAGGCATATTAACAGGAATAAACAAACTAAAAACTGATGTACCTGAAGAAATAGAAGTTGATGAAAATTTAGAGTAAGCAGGTGATAGTATGACAGATATTAATTTTATTAAAAAGATCAGTAGTTTAAACACTAATCTACAGCCGAACTCCTTCGTTAAAAGCAAAGAAGTTAACAATTCAATTTTTAAGGAATTGCTAAATGAAAAAATTAAAACTGAAAATGAAGTTGTTTTTTCGAAGCATGCTAATGAAAGGATTAAGGAAAGAAACATTGAAGTAAGTAGTGATGTAACAGAAAAGCTCAATGAGGCTGCTGAACAGGCAAAGGACAAGGGATTAAAAAATGTTCTTGTAATGATTGATAATCAAGCATTTATTATAAGTACAATGCACAACAAAGTAATAACAGCAGTAAATAGTAATGATTTAAAAGAAAATATATTCACAAATATCGATGGAGCTGTAATATAATAGCCGGTCCTGTTTAGGAGGCCAAAGTCCTGACTTTTTGACGGACTATACAGCTAATAAAAAAAGGAGAATGAATTATTATGATGAAAGCACTTTATTCTGGTGTATCAGGAATGAGAAGTCACCAGACAAAAATGGACGTAATAGGTAACAATATAGCTAACGTAAATACAAATGGATACAAATCACAAAGAACAACTTTTAGAGATGTATATTATCAACAAATAAGAAACCCTGGTGGAGCAAGTATTGAAAGAGGTGGAACAAACTCTGCACAGGTAGGATATGGAGCTCAAATAGGCTCAATAGATACAATACATACTATATCTGGATATGCACCTACAAATAAATCAACAGATATTTATATCAACGGTGAAGGATTTTTTACAGTAGAAACCTCAACTGGGGATAGATTATTTACTCGTTTGGGTGCTCTTGGTTTTGACTCAGCAGGAAATCTTGTGGATGTACAAGGCTCAAGAGTTTATGGTTGGAATCAAGGTGACTTTACAGTAAATGCTGATGGTACAATAACAGTTGATGAAGCAGATCTTGCACCAATAAACATAGCACCAACTGACCCAGATGTTGAGTATACAAATATCACTATAAATACAGATGGTACAATTACAGCAGTATATAACAATAGAGGTGACGACACAGATCCGTTAAACGATACAATAGTTGAATTAGGGCTTATATCTGTTGCAAATATAGAAAACCAAGATGCTTTGGTACATGAAGGGAATTCATATTACAGAGAAAGCAAGAACACAGGTGTAATTACTTATAATGTGCCTGGTTCTAAAGGATCCGGTACAGGTGCATTAATAACAGGTGGGCTTGAAATGTCTAACGTTGACTTAGCTAATGAATTTTCAGACATGATAGTAACTCAAAGAGGATTCCAAGCTAATACAAAGATTATTACTGTAGTTGATCAAATGCTTGAGGAATTAGTAAATCTTAAGAGATAATTAATGATGCCATCCTGAGCGGCAGACAGGTTTTGCTCAGGATGGCAAAACATAAAAATATTAATCATGATTATAAATTATTTATGATTATGATTAATACTTTTATAAAATTAGGAGGGGTTATGGTAGAGGTTATAGGTATTAACGGAGAAGTGTTTCTAATTAACGCAACACTCATAGAAAAAATAGAATTTATACCTGAAACAAAAATTACATTGACAACAGGAAAATACTATTTAGTAAAAGATTCAAAGGATGATTTAGTAAATAAAATAATTAATTATAATCAAAAAATTTTAAGAGGCGTAACTGCTGAATAATAAAGAGGTGCATAATGAATTTATCATTTATAATAGGAATATTTGCTGGATTCGGTCTGGTAATATACGGAATAATAGAGAGTGGTTCAAATGTTTCGCAAGTTATCAATAGCTTTATTAATATCCCGAGTATGTATATTACATTTGGTGGAGCTATATCGGCTACCATAATGTCTGTTCCTGTTAAATATTTAAAAGACATACCCCAAAACATGAAAGTTCTCATGAAGAAAGAAAAAATCAATTTAAACTTATATATTGATGCGATTGAAGAACTAGCAAAAGAAGCAAGGTTAAAGGGTTTGTTGATTTTGGAGGAAAAAGTCAACAATATAGAATTGCAGGATGAATTTTTGAAATATTGTGTAATGCTTATCGTTGATGCAATAGAACCAACAAAAGTAAGGGCGCAAATAGAAAATGAAATTGACTGTATAGAATCAAGACATGCTTCTGCATGGAAGGTTTTTGATACACTTGGCTCTTTTGGACCGGCATTTGGTATGTTAGGAACACTTGTTGGATTGATAAATATGCTTGCAAATATGGATCCAACTCAAGGAGCAGATGCTCTTGGAAAAGGCATGTCTGTAGCATTGGTAACAACATTCTACGGGTCAATTCTTGCTAACATGATTTGCGCACCAATTTCAAATAGATTAAAGGCAAAACATGATGAAGAGTTGATTGCAAAAGAATTAGTTATGGAAGGTGTTTTATCGATACAGTCAGGTGAAAATCCTAAATACATTAGAGAAAAATTGAATTCGTATATTACATATAAAGATAGGGGAATTACACCAACAGAAGGTGAAGTAGAAGGAATAGGCGGAAAGACTAAAAGAAGATTTGGGAAGAAAAAATAAATTATATTAAAAACAAGTAGGGGAAGTTATGGCTAGGAAGAAAAAAAGGGACACCGCAGGCGGTGCCAGTTGGATGGAAACCTACAGTGATATGGTAACACTGTTATTAACATTTTTTATAATGCTATATGCTATGTCAACAATTGATGCACAAAAATATGCTACAATTATTGAATCATTTTCCAAACAGATGAATCCTATAGCTTATCAACAGCAATTGGAATCATCAGAATCAGAAGATACATCCGAACCGGAAACTGTTTCTGAATCGGAAGAAGCAAATTTAGATCAATTGTATTCAATGTTAAAACAGTACATTGATGATAATGATTTATCCGGTCAAGTGGAGCTTCAAAAAAGTGAGGAATATGTTTTTATTAGATTTTCAGACTCTGTAACCTTCAGGGGATATAGTGACATCTTAGAAGTAAGCGGAAGATCAATATTAGATGTTCTATCAGAAGGTTTAAAATTAGTAGATAAGTATATAGAAGAAGTTATAATAGCAGGTCATACAGCTGAAGTAGAATATGACAGAACTGACATTGATAGGTCCCTATCAACTGATAGAGCTAATGTAGTTTTGAAATACTTGGAAAATAAAGCAGTTATTCATCCTTCGAAATATCTTGCTATTGGATATGGTCTATATAGCCCTATAGCTGAAAACGACACAGCTGAAGGAAGAGCTAAAAACAGAAGAGTTGAAATATTTATTAGTAGAAAAGGTCACCCTATGAGTTATACTAAAATTATACAGGATACATTAAATAAAGAAGAAGTAAAGATTGACAATATAGAATATCAACAAACAACATATATTGATTAGTAAAAATAATGGAATGAGGCAAGCGATATGGCAGAAATACTATCTCAGAGCCAGATAGACGAGTTGCTTAATAATCTAAGCACCGGAGATGTAGACATACAGGAACTTGAGGCCAGCGAGAAAAAAATAAAAGAATATGATTTTAGAAGTCCTAAAAAGATTACTAAAGAAACCATAAAGTTATTAAAAGGTATTTATGAGAATTACTGCAGAATGGTTACATCCAGGCTTACTTCTATGTTAAGACTAATGTGTGATGTTACTGTTGAGCAGGTAGAAGAAAGTATATTTCACGAATATAATAATGCGTTAGATGATTATGTATTAATGGGATTGATTGATGTTAAATATCCGGACAATACAGTTTCAGATAGCCAAATTCTCATGGAAGTATCCAAACCACTTTCTTTTGTTATTATCGATAGACTTTTAGGGGGTACTGGTGAGGACTATGAACATGATAGAGATTATACGGATATTGAGCTTTCATTGCTTGGGAACACGTTAAAACAGCTTGTAAAACAAATGGGTTCTAACTGGGAAAGCACAGTGGAAATTGAGACAGAGCTTGCAAAGATAGAAACTAATTCAAGGTTTATTCAATCAATTAACTATAATGATACGGTGGTAATTATAGTCTTAAATGTTGAATTAAATCAATCTACCGGAAAAATAACTATATGCATTCCTTCAAGTATATTAGAAGAAATATTAAAAATGGCCAGCAATTTTAGTAAGAGTAATAAGAAATCAGACCAAAGTAGAGAAGAGCAAAAAGAAGCAATCATGAGTTCTATAAAGTCTTCTATACTTACAGTAACAGGTGTACTTGGAAATTCTCAAGCAACGCTTCAAGATATTTTGAATATGCAGATTGGGGATTTAATAATACTTGATAGAAAAGTAAATAGTGATATAGATTTAAAAGTTGACGGTAGGAAGTGGTTTGAAGGTAAATGGGGCGCAAGAAAAAATAAAGGTGTTATTAAAATAAATAAAATTACACATTAATGAGGAGCAATTTATGTTAAATGAAAATATTTTTTCAGATATGGAAAGGGATGTTATAG
>JAEZGU010000263.1 GCA_023416855.1 Bacillota bacterium | reverse complement strand
GGGTATGCATATGCATGTCAATTTTTTTCATATTTCCTCTTAGTATAGTATGTCTTCATTTACCTTAGTGTAAAACATTTCTTTTATTTCATCAAAATTCTTTGTTTGTGCCATTATCCACATTAGCTTAGTTATTGCTGATTCTATAGTCATATCATATGCTTGCAAGACTTTAAATTTTTTTAATGCTTTTATTCCTACCTCATATATACCCATATCGCTACCTTCAAACATAACTTGTGTAGCAATTACAATTATTTTTCCCTTATCAGTCAAATGTTCTAACTTCTCTAAAAAATTTCTCTTGTCTAAGAATGGAAGTCCTCCAACGCCATAGCTTTCTATAACAACGCCTTCGTATTTTTCTCCTATATAGTCCAATACATCAGGTTCCATTCCAGGTGCTAACTTAAGCAAAAATATTGAAGGAAATATATCATTATAAAACTTAACGCTTTCTGTAAATTTATCATTTTTAATATATTTAGTAATTCTGTTATCATCGATAATTGCTGCAACAGGGAAATTAATTGATTCAAATGCACTGTAGCTTTTTGATTTGATTTTTCGTGCTCTTGTTCCAACAATAGCTTTCCCATCAAATACTAAATATACTCCGCTTACATCGTTTTCTGCTGCAAATCTAAAGCTGTCAAGAAGGTTTTTCTTTGCATCTGTTATATCTGCATTGATGGGTTTTTGTGCACCTGTTATTATAACAGGCTTATCTAAATTTTGTATTAAATATGATAATGCGGCAGATGTGTAAGACATAGTGTCCGTTCCATGAGATATGACAAAACCGTCATACTTTTGATAATTTTTTTCTATTGCTTCCGTCATTAAAACCCAGTACTCAGGTTGGATATTTGTACTGTCTATATTCAGAAGCTGAATTGTTTCTACATTACAATATTCCTTAATTTCAGGTACATAGTCCAGCAGCTCTTGTGATGTAATTTGAGGAGCTAATCCATCTTCTGTATTTTTTGATGCGATAGTACCGCCTGTAGCAATAAGCAATATATTTTTCTTCATTTTTTTGTGACCCCCTGAATTATAGTATTTTTTTCATATCTTCCGGCAATGGGCATTTAATAGTTACTTCCTCACCGGTTGTCGGTTGTAAAAACTTCATTTCATAACAATGCAGTGCCTGTCTATTAATTAAATCTGTTTCGCTTCCATACAGTACATCTCCTAAAACTGTATGGCCTATATGTTTCATATGGACTCTAATTTGGTGAGTGCGTCCGGTTTCTAACTTTAGCTTTACAAATGTCAAATTACTAAGACGTTTTTCGACGGTGAAATGAGTGATGCATTCTTTCCCTGTTGGATGCACAATCCTTATAATGTCATCAGAATTTAGCCTTGCAATTGGTTCATTGATAATTCCGCTATCATCCTCTATAATTCCTTCAACTATTGCATAATAATATTTATCAACAGTATTTGCTTTCATTTGTTTTGAAAGTTCATTATGAGCGTATGGATTTTTAGCTATTATAACAATTCCTGAGGTGTTCATATCAAGGCGATTTACTAATCTTACCTTTCTCTTAAGTCCCTTTTGTTTAAAATAATAAGCTACGCCGTTAGCAATTGTATTGTTTTGGTGAGATTTGGTGGGATGAACTACTATATTGGGTGGTTTGTTTACAATTAACAAATCATCATCTTCATAAACTATATTTATTGGGATATTTATCGCTTCATATGCATCTTCTTCTTCGTCAAATTCTAAGGACAAAACATCACCTTTAAATACGCTTTTGTTTAATCTTGTAACCTTATGATTTAAATAAATCTTATCTGATAGCTCTAATCTCTTAGATAATCGTTTTGAAAAAAATAAGTTTTCAGTTAATATGTCCTTTACAGTTTTATCATTTTCCTGTATTGTATAATTAAGAATATTGTTATTCATTAAAAACTCCTATAATTTCGTCAATATAAATATAATATAAAAAGCATTTTATGTAAAGGGGATAAGATGAAAGATAAGGTAATTAATATTTCTTCAAACAATGATGAATACACTTTAAAAATAAAAGAAAGATTAATCGAGCTCTTAAACGCAAACGGTTATAAATATAATGATGGATTTTCAAGTGAAGCAGAGCTTAATATAACCATCGGCGGAGATGGCTCTTTTTTAAGGGGAGTAAGAGATAGTAATTTTTCCAGAACTCCTTTTGTCGGTATAAACACCGGAACTCTTGGATTCTTCCCTGAAATATCTCCTGAAAAATTAGAAATTTTTGTGTCAGATTATATATCAGGAAATTATTCTATTAACAGTGTAAATTTAATAGAATGTGAAATCCGTGCAGGAGGACATAGCGAAATTTTATATGCAATTAATGATATTGTCCTTAAAAGAAAAGATATGAAAACAATACACTTAGATGTGTATATTGCTTCAAACCACTTAGAAAAAATCAGCGGTGACGGTTTGATAATATCATCTCCTTTAGGAAGCTCTGCATACAATAAATCAGCCGGTGGAAGCTTGGTTTATCCTTCGCTTAAAACATTACAGATAACACCGCTTTCTCCTATTATTTCAAATGCATACAGATGTTTAGAATGCAGTATAATCGTTCCGCCTGAATTTAAAATATCTATATACCCTGAAAGAGAAGTAGATTATTATGTGGCAATTATGGCAGATGGATCTATATTTGAATATGACCAGTTAGAGAGCATTCAATTTAGAACTTCAAAAAAAGTTATTAATAGATTAACAACAGGCAAATTTAACTATTGGAATGTAATCAAAGATAAATTTCTATAAAAAAACAGGAGAGCTTAAGCTCTCCTATTTACATCCTCAATGTAAATTTACTACCCACATTAATAGTGCTCTCTACTGTCAGTTGAAATCTATGAATATCTGCAATCCACTTAGCTATACTTAACCCAAGTCCTGTACCACCTTGACGATGGCGAGCTTTATCAGCCCTGTAAAAACGGTCAAAAACTCTGTCTATATCCTGTTTTGCTATTCCTATGCCTGTATCTTCAACTATAAATACTTTTCTGTTTTTATCGGTAAATAAGCTTACGGTTATTTTTCCTTTTTCAGTATATTTAACAGCATTATCCACTAATATAACTACTAGTCTTCTGATTTTATCATAGTCTGCTCTTATTTTAATATTATCTTCTATATTAACTTCGAAATCAATGGCTTTCTTCTTAGCTAATACTTCCATGCTTTGACATACATTTTCTACTGCTTCAGAT